>SIBB01000002.1 GCA_009695395.1 Pedosphaera sp.
TGGGGCGAAGCCGATAGAGCGCGTGGCGCGTGGCAATGGGGGATTTCAAGGCACTGCGAAGTCGCGCCAGCGTCGTGGAGTGCGCCAGCCCTCTGGCGCTTTCTCCTGTGGCTCCCGGCACTGGCCCTTGGTCGGTCGTGGCCACTCTGTTGTGCTGACCGTCCCGGGCGGCGATGGCAAATCGCAGGCACGACCTCCGCGTCAGCCAACCTTGAACCCAAACAGCCGCGCCGCGTTTCCGCCCAGAACCTTCGCGCGTGCCTCGGGCGTAAGGAAATCCAGCAGCGCGGCGGCGGCGAGAATTGCGCTGGCGTGGGTTTGCAGCGCTTGTTTCAAGGCGGCGTTCCCGGTGGCGGCAATCACGGCGTCGAGCTGAGCGCGGGAGGTGACCTTCGTGAGGTCGGGGGTTTGCGCCGACGCAGACAAGGTGAGCAACGTGGACGTGAGGCAGAGCGCGAGTAAACGAGGCATGGTGGTGTGGTGAAGCAATCCGAATCCGGAAGTTTTGGGGCGAAAGCGCGCAAAGAACACAAAGGAGGCGAGTTGGAAATGACTGGAACTATTGCCAATCGAGATTTTTCCTGCCGGAAGTTTTCTTTGCCCTCTTTGCCCCCTTTCGTGGCCATTCCATTTGGGAGTCTGGGTTGAAACCGCCGTTAGTCCCGCCCGCTGAATTCCTCTTCGCGAGGCAGGGCGATGACTTTCCAGGTGGCGGGATAGAAGCGGACGATGCGCCGGGGCCGGTAGCCCTCCAGCATCATGCCGCATTGCACGGTGATTTGAACGCCGCTGCTGCCCGGCTCGATGGGGATTTTTTTGATGTCGAGGATGTTGCCGCCCTTGCGGTCGTTCACCGGGTCGTAGGTCATCAGGCTCTCGCGTGCGACGGCGATGCCGCCTTTCGGAGCGTTCGGATTGACCTCGCCTTTGGAGAACGGCCAGCCCAGCGGCTCCGGGTTCGTGTTGGTCAACTCGTTGAACAGCATCGCGTCCACGCCACCGAAGAAGGTGATGGTGACAAGCTGCTTCTCGTCGTCCACGGCTTGCACCCAACCGGGCATGCCGCGCTGCCGGATGTGGTTGCGATGGCGTTCGAGCTGGTGGGCGGTGGCGAGCTGGCGGCTGGGTTCATCGAGCCAGATTTCGAGCACGCGTCCCGGGCCGTAGAGCGTGGCCCAGGTGAGGTTGAACAGCGCGGTCTGGCCGGGGGCCAATGACTTGAGCTCGCCGATCCCGGTGCCCTTCAGCACGCGGGTGCTGGTGAGGAGGTCGAAGATTTTCGGCTGGCCGATGCGCTTGCCGTCCTGCTGCAAGGTGGCGCTGAACCGGTTGGTGGCGAGGTCCACGGACTCGATTTTCCACGACTGCTTTTGTCGCGCGTGAAAGCTGAAGTCATCCTCCAAGCGGAAGCAGCGGCGGAAGTCGGCGTCAGGGGTTTGCCGGTTCTTGTGCGGGCCGAGGGGCAAGGGAGATTTTTCCTTGGGGTCCTTCAGGTAGAACAAGCCGCGGAGGTGCGTGCCCAGCGGGATGTCCTGCAACGCGGCGGGTGCGCCGTGATAGTAGATGGCTCCATACGGCAGCAGCGTGGCGTCCACGGACAGGTCCCAAACGCCGCGGTCCTGACTGTCGTCCCGGTCCACGCGGATTTGGAAACGGCGCTCCAAGTGGTCGCTCCGAATCAGCTCGCCGGAGATGGCGTGCGCGGAGCCTTCCGGCGGGAACTGGCCCTCGACGAGCTGATACCATTCCAGCGTGGCTTCCTTCTCCTTGCCTTTGGCGGGCTTGCTCTTGCTGAGCTTCACGCTCGCCGGCCCGTCGGCGTCGGTGCGGAACTTGGGCGCGTCCTGCGCGTGGAGCAGGCACGCGGTGAGAAGCAGGCTGAGGGCAGCGAAGATCGGGCGCATGACGGGATGCGGGACAAGTGATACCCATTGCCGATGCAAGGCGGTGGCCTGCCAACCGAACGCCACGACGCGCGCCTTCTCCCTTCCTCGGAGGAGGGGAGAAGGTGGCCGAAGGCCGGATGAGGGGAGAGGCCGCCAACGCCGATGCACGTAACCCCTCACCCCGGCCCTCTCCCCTCCGCCGCGCAAGGGAGAGGGAGAAGAAGCGCGTCGTGACCCCGAGGCATTTTTACCGAGTGGCATCTGAAATTGGGAGGAGGCGTTCAAGCCAGCAACTCCTGCAGCGGTCGCACGCTGTCCTGGAATCGGTCCGCCTTCACGTCCGCGCGCTGGAGCATGGTCAGCAGGAGGTTGCTTAGGCGCGCGTCGCCGTCCACGGGGCGGGAGCAGACGCGGTAGTGGGCGTTGGCGTCGGCGACGTTGTATTGGCCGAGCTTGGGCAGGTTGAAATCGAGGTGCTGGCCGTGCTGGTAGCCGAGGGCGCGACCGCCGGCGAGGAGCGTAGGCAGGTTGGCGTTGCCGTGGCTGTGGCCGTAGGCCATGCCGCTGCCCCAGAGCACTTGCGTGGTGTCGAGCAGCGGTTGGCCGTTCGCCTCTTTGTGCGCCTTGAGCTCGTCGAGGAAGTAGCTGAGTTGCTCGACGAGGAAGGTGTCGGTTTGCGTGAGCCTACGAAGCTGCTCCGGGTCGCCGTTGTGATGCGAAAGCCCGTGGCGGGTCTGCGAAATGCCGATGTCGGGAATCGCGCCGCCGTTGGACTCGCTGCAAATCATGCAACTGATGACGCGGGTCGAATCCGTGCGTAACGCCATCACCATCAGGTCGAAGAAGAGGCGGTGGTAGTCCGCGACCTTTTTCATGTCGAGCCGCTGGCTGAGCCGCGAAGCGTCGCCGCCTGCGAGCGTGGGTTTTGGGATGTTCAGCCACTCGTCGGCCCGCTGGGTGCGGGTCTCCACCTGGCGCACGGCGGTGAGATACTCGTCGAGCTTCGTGCGGTCTTGACTGCCGAGTTTGTGGGCCACGCGCTTGGCGTCATTGGCCACGAGGTCGAGGATGCTGCCGCGCCGGCTCAAGCGGCGACGGAGGGTTTCCTTGCTCTCTTTCTCCACGCCGAAGAGCTGGTTGAAAATCTGCTGCGAGTTGCGCTCGGCGGGAATCTGGATGCCGTCCTTCGACCACGCGAGCGAGTGACCTTCGATGGCCAGTTCCAGCGAGGGGAAACGCGTGGACACGCCCTGCACCTCGACCATGAGCTGGTCGGCGGAGACGGTGTTGCGGAAGGCCCCGCCGTCCCCGGGAACGTTGGCCCCGGTGAGCCAGACCTTGTCGCAGTTGTGGTGCTTGCCGAGGACCATGGGATGGTGCAGGCCGCTGATGGGCGTGACGTCGGAGCGGTGGCGTTCGAGCGACTTCAGCGGGGTGCTAAACGCGAAGTCCCGGCCCGCCTTTTCAATCTGCCAACTCAGCGTGTTGACGCCGTTCGGGATGTAGAGAAACACGCTGCGCTTCGGCGTCGTCGGGGCCGGCAGCGCGCCCATGCAATCGAGCAACGGCAGGGCGATGGTGGCTCCGAGGCCGCGCAGTGCGGTGCGGCGGCTGATGCGCCAGTGGTTCAGGTTGAGGTTGGCCATAAATTTTGGTGGGTGGAATTTCAGCGCTTGGCGAACAGGTCGGAGAGGACGAACGCCTCCAGCAGGTCGCGCAGGCGGTAGTCCTTGGCCTTGCTCGCCTGGGCGATGCCCGCGAGACCCTCGCGGTCGCCGAAGGACATGCTGCGGCGGAGGCCGTAGGTGGCGAGCTTCTCGATAAACGTGGCGTTAAACGTGTCGAGGTCGGCGAGCAGCAGCCGCTTGAACTCCTCGGGCGTCTCGTAGGTGCGACCGTCGGGCAGTTTGCCTGCGGGATTCACGGCCGGGTTTTTACCCGCGCCGTCCGTGATTTCCTCCGTGCGCCAGCGACCGATGGCGTCGTAGTTCTCAAAGGCGAGTCCGAGCGGGTCAATCCGGCTGTGGCAGGAGGCGCAGCTCGGATCGTGGATGTGGGCCTCCAGTTTCATCCGCAGCGTGGCCTTCGGGGCATCCACCGGATTCGGCGCGATGGGATCGACGTTCGGCGGCGGCGGCGGCGGGGACTTGCCCAAGATGGCTTCCGACAACCACACGCCGCGATGCACCGGCCGGTGGCGCGTGCCATCCGACGTGAGCGACAGGATCGCAGCTTGAGTGAGAAGTCCGCCGCGCCGGCTGTCCGTCGGCAATGAGACGCGTTGGAATTCGTCGTTGGCCCCAGCCGGGCTGGCCAGCCCGTAGAACTGCGCCAGCCGCGCATTGACCATGCTCCAGTTGGAGTTCAGGAACTCACGCAAGGTCAGCCCGCCGTTCAGCACCTCGTGGAAGAAAGCCCGCGGCTCGCGCACCATGCTCTTCTCCAAGTGCGAGTCGTAGTCAGGGTAAATCTTTTTGTCGGGCGGGAAGCGGCCGACGTTGCGCAGCTTCAGCCACTGCGAGGCGAAGGACTCGCTGAAGCGCGCGGCCCGCGCGTCTGCCAGCATCCGGGCGACCTGCCGGGAAAGTTCCGCCTTGTCGCGCAGCTTTCCCTTCTCCGCCAGCGCGAACAGCTCGTCATCGGGCATCGTGCTCCAGAGCAGGTAGGAGAGGCGGGAGGCAAGCTCCCAGTCGTTCAGCTCGTTCCGGTTCGCGGACTCGTCGCCCTCGGCGATGAAGACGAAGCTCTTGGAACAAAGGATGGCGAGCATGCTGGCCTTCACTGCATCGCGGAATTTCTCGCCCGCCGCGCGCTCGGCCTTGGCGATGCCGACGAACTCGTCCAACTCCTCCGCCGTGACCGGACGACGGAACGCGCGTCGCGCCAGCCGGCCCAAGCCCTCGCGGACTTGGTCCAGGTTGCCGTCTTCGCGCGGCACATACTCCTCGCGCCGGCGCTGTTCCTCGTCGGTGATGATCGGCCCGCGCCACGAGACCGAGTCCATGATCAGAAAGGGATAGCGCGGGCGGCCTTGCTCATCGGTCAGCTTCATCTGCCACGGGCTGCGGCCTTCCTTCGTGCTGACGAAGGGCCGGTCCCCGTGGCGACCGGACGGCGGCGTGTTTGACGGCCCGGGCACGTCGTTGATCACATGGATGCTGGGTCGGCCCTTGGGCAGGTGCGCGCGGAACGTCACCGTGATGGGCTTGTCCTCTGCCGCGAGCACGTCCTGCTGGTGCAGCACCCGGTCGAGGCGCGTCTCATACACGAAGAGCCTCGGCGCACGGTCCTTCTCCGGCTTCAACCCGCTCAACGTGTAGCTGATCTCGTAGATGCCGGCTTCGGGCAGCGACTCGGAAGCGGAGTAGCGGAAGATGTCCCCCGGCCACATCTCGAAGCGCACCTTGTCCAGCAAGCCCAGCTCCCGCAACCGCTCGCGGTGGCTTTCCTTGATCTGCGACTCGCGCACCGCCGGCATCGAATACTGCAAGGGTAGCGGCTTCTTCTCGGGATACGCCTCCGCGAGAATCACCTCCGCCGCGCTCAGATATTTCTCCACGTTCGACGGCGACAACGTCATCACGGAGCCGATGCGCTCGAAGCCATGCCACTCCGCGTCTTCCAGAAAACCGCCCGGGTCGGTGGCATCGAACTGCACGCCGATGAGGTCGCGCACGGTGTTCACATACTCCTCACGGGTCAGGCGATTGTAAGAGACGCGGCCCCGGGCGGCCATGCGGGCGAACTCGCCCTCCTTGAGCCGGGCGGCCAGCCACTCAACGATCTTGGCGCTGTCCGCCGCGCTGGGCCGGACCTTCTCCTTCTTGGGCGGCATCTCCCCGGAGCTGATGCGTTCCATCACCTCGATCCACTGCGGCGTGTTCTCGAAGCCAACCTTCGTGGACAACGTGTCGAGGCGGAACTCACCCTTGGGCTGCTTCTCGCTGTGGCAATGGCTGCAATGCTTGGCGAGGTAGGGAGCAACTGCCTTGCTGAAATCCGTCCCAGCGACAGGCGCAGCCGCCCAACTCGGCAGCGTTGAACTGAGCCAGAGCACTCCGCTCAAGCAGCGAAACGCTTGCCGGATAATGTCCCGTGCCGGCGAGGAGAATTTCCAATTCACTGATGGCAGACGCGATGCCACCCGGCGGGCTTCACAGGGAGTCGGTAGCAAGCCATGACTTGGCGAGCTTCTGCGGGTGAACGAACGACGGAACGGCCCCGACTTCAACCCGCTGTTGCCACTGGGTCAGCCGATCTTGAAGCCGAACAGCTTCGCCGCGTTCGCGCCCATCACCTTCGCGCGTGCCTCGGGCGTAAGGAAATCCAGCAGCGCGGCGGTGCGCTCGCGTTCGGCCCGGTAAGTTGCAGACGTCGCCTTTTCATCAAAGCCGCCGCCGTAGATGAGCCGGTCGGCCCCGAAGGCATCGGCGAGCCGACGGACCACGCGCGGCAAGTCCGCCGCTTCCTTCGCGTCGCGGGCCGGGAAGGAAGATAGCTTCATCACCACGTTCGGAAAATCCGCCCAGCGCAGCACGCGGTCGTTATCCTCCGCCGCGCCCTGAAACAGCCGGCCCAAGTGGTCCACGATGACGCGCGCCTGCTTGAACTCGCGGATCAGCGGCTCGAAGCCAGCGGCATAGCGCGGCTCAAAGTGGAGTTGCACTGCCAGCCCACTGTCACTGGCAAGTTTCCAAAGCTGGCGCAACTCCGGCTTGCCGAAGGGCGGCAGGCGGTCGGCCTGGAATGCGTGGATGCGCGCTGTCACGACGGGCAGGCGCTTCGCGAGCTCCGGCAGTTTCTCCATCGAGCCGGGCCGGTCGCAGAAGACCAGCAGCGTGCCCTTGAGCCGGCCTTTGCCGACGGCGAGGCAGTGTTCCAGATAGCGGTGATCATCCTGATACGGCTCGGGATGCACCACGATGGCGAAGTCCACGCCCGCGCCATCCATGAGCTTCAGCAAAAACTCCGGCGACGTCGGCTGCTCCGGCTGGTAAGTGCCGCGGGGGTGATAAGGAAAACGCGCTTCCGCCTTGCCCGCGAAGCAGTGCGTGTGCGTGTCCACGACCGGCGTGCGCGGCACGGCGGCGTGCGACGTGAGGACGGCGGTGGCCGAGGCGGCGGAGTAAAGAAACGTGCGGCGGTTCATCGCAACGTGAGTTTGTGTCCGTTGCGCTCCGCATTCCCGGCGCGGTCGCGGGCGGTGGCAGTGAGCTCCTTCGCGGCAGTCAAGGTCAGCTCCCAGTCCGCGACGCCCGCGTGCTGCGTCACGATTTTCGCCCGTTGGCCGTTCACCGTCACGTCGGCGACCTCGCCATTGTCGTGGGTCACGCCGCGCACGAGCAGCTTGCCGTCGGCCTGCTTGCGGGCGGAGGTGATGACCGTCGCGGGCGGCAGGTCGTCGACGGGCGCGAGCAGTTGAGGAAACGCGACGGGCGCGGATTTCGCGGCGCGCACGTCCTTGCCGGTGAACTTCTCCACACTCGCAAACCCCGCGCTGCCGGCCGCCGGGAACTTCGTGCTGACCACCTTCGTCACCTCGCCCGCCGCCGGGTAGCCGTGGAAGAAGTAAGTCACCGCGTGCTCCAGCTTGTCGTTGCGCGGGCCGCCACCGAGGTCCACGACCTTGCCAGCGCGCGACTCGCTGCCGGGCCAACTCACGTTGCGGAAGTGGCCCGCCGTGCCGGCCTTCGGCGACGTGCAGGCCATCTGAATGAGCGGGTCGCGGCCCGAGCGGCAGTTGATGAGCTGCACGTTCTCGTAGGTGAAGTCGCCATGCTGAATGCTCTCGTCGTCGTGGCCGCGATTGATTGGCTCCGACCCGACTTGCGTGAAGCTGATGTTGCGATAGACGTGCGCGTCGTAGTCCGGGTGATAGATGCCATAGACGCCGTTGCTCACCGTAAGGCCGTCGAGGAGGAAGTGCGACAGGTTCGGGCGCATCACGTAGTGCGTCTCCCACGCACGCAGGTTCCGCGCGATGAAGGGATGCTCGCGGTCGCCGCCCACCGAGCCGTTCACGTCGTCGCCGAAGTTGAAGCTGTAGAGGCCCTCGCTGTGCGACTCGTTGTCCTCGAAGCGGAGGAAGGGAATCTTCCGCACGTCCACGCGGGCGCGCTCACCGTTGGGCTGGAGCGTGTTCAGCTCCGGGTTGAAGTTGCTGCGCTTGGCGATCTCGAAGTGGTAGCCGTATTGATCGTTCTCGCAGGCGACGTTTCGCGTGAAGGAGTTGCGCCCGTTGGCCCACCAGAAGCCTGCCCCGTCGTTCCCATCGAAGGGCAAGACCTGTTTCGGCAACCGTTTCCCGTGATACGCCTGCACGGCGAGATTACGGTCGAGGAGGTTGTATTCCTCCGTCGCGTCTTCGAGGAAGAAGCCGTGGCCCACCGACTGGTAGCCCACGCAATCGCGCACCACGAGGAAGTCCGTGCCGTGGATGGTGAGCCAGCGATTGTGCGAATCCCAGATGCTCGCGCCGAGCACGCCGCTGCCGCGCATGGAGTCGCGCACGAGATGGAAGTGGATGGCGTATTTGCCCAGCACGTTCTCTTTGCCGAGGTGTCGAAACTCCGCGTAGCTGATGCCGCCAGTGCTGTCGCGGTGGAACATCGTGTGCCCGCGCACGCCGTCGGGCTTGGCGGACTCGATGGTGACGTTGCGGGACAAGTTCGCGACCTCGCTGCGGTAATCGCCCTGGCCCAAGTGCGCGTAGTCCAACGCGCGGTCGAGCGTGACCAGGTCGCCGGCCAACGCGGTGATGCGACGCTCCTCGGTCTGCACCTTGCGGGGGCTTTTGGCGGACTGGCGGAAGGTGTTGCCGCTGCCGTAGCTCTCCTTCGAGACGGTGACGATGACGGTGTCGCCCACGCGCCAACCGGTGACCGGCGCGGAGAGTTTCACGGTGGCATCTCCGGCCTTCACCGACGCGCCGAGCTTCAGCCAAGTGCGGTTCATCGGTGCGCCGTGCGTCTCCCAGCGACCGCCGCAGTTGAGGATGGCGGGCAAGGTCTCCTTGTTCATGCCCTCGAAGTGAACGAGCCGGATCAGCGCAGTGACGCCCGCGGGAATGGGCTGCTCCGCCGTGCCGATCTCGAGCACGGGCAACACGCCGGCCTTCTCGACACTCGGCGCGTCCACGTGGCAATCGAATCCGTCCTCCGTCGTTGTCTCGCCCGGCTCAACCTTGATGAGGCCGACTTCCAATCGCGTGGACTTCTCGCGACTGAACGCGAGTGTGCCGGCGACGTGAATCATGCGCAGCGCGTCCGTCGAGGCCACGTCATACACAACTTTGTGTCCCGCGCGGACCTGCACGCGGTCGCCCGCCTTTGGTGTGCGGCCGTTGGCCCATGTCCCGGCAGCGGACCACGCGCCGCTCTTAGCCGAGCGGGCGTCGAAGGTGACAGGCGCGTTTTGAGCGGAGAGTGGGGGCGCAGCCAACGCGAGCGCGACCAGCAACAACAGGGTTTTCATCGCAATACCGGACTGGCTGGAAGGAGAGGCGATTCAAACGCAGCCGGGAAGGTGCAGCTGACGGAGCGCGGATGCCCACGTCCGCGCTCTAAGCGCTACGGCGCGCGGAGACGGTAGAACTTGCGCGGCGGCGAGGTGTCGTTCGTGACGTAGTGGAACACCACCGCCTGGTTCGTCACTCGCACGACGGTCTCGGCGACGACCGTCCACACGTTGATGGTCGAGATGAGATTCGGGTTGAACTCGAGAGTGAAGTTCGCCGCGCTCACTGGCCAGTGCAGCACAAAGAGTGGCGATCCGGGGACGTAGTCGAAGGAGAGCACACGTTCCGCGTCCGTCACGACGGCGAAGTAGAGCGAGCTGAAGTTGTCGGTTGGATTGAAGTCGCTCTCGATGAGCGTGAGGTTGACGCGGTTCTCTGCCAACCCGTTGACAGCCGCCGTGGCGATGATAGTCACGGTCACGGCCTGCCCGTTTGTCACCGCGCCTATCGGGCAGGTCACAATTCCGTTTGCGAACGTGGGGGTTCCCCGGCTGCTCGTCGCGGAGACGAAGGTGTAGCTGGTCGGCAGCGTGTCCGTGAGCGTGACGCCGCTGGCGATGGAAGACCGGCTGTTCGTCACGGTGATCGTGATGGTCACGTTGGAGCCGAACGCGACGATGGCCGGCGAGTTGGTTTGCAGCGCGGTCAGGTCCGGGCTGGTGGTGACGGTGTAGTTGATCGACGCCGCGCCCGAGCCGTCCGGCGTCACGACGGTGAGCGGGCCGGTGGTCGCGCCGGAGGGAACCACCGCGATGAGCTGCGTGTCGGTCACGAAGGAGAAGCCAGCGTTGATGCCGTTGAAGCGCACCGCCGTCGCGTTGGTGAAGCTGCGGCCGCTCACCGTCACAGTCGTTCCTACCGGCCCGAGCAAGGGCGTGAAGCTGTCCACGCGCGGTGTCACGGTGAAGTTCCCCGTGCTGGCGATGACACCGCCTGGCGTGGTCACGGTGACGAGGCCGGAGATGGCGTTGGTGGGCACGAGCACCGTCATCTGCGTGGCGGTCAGACTCGTGATGGGCGCGCTGATCGTCGTTGAGTTCACCGCTGCGAAGGTGACGGAAGAGACGCCCGTGAAGTTCGTCCCTGTGAGCGTCACCGTCGCTCCGACCACGCCCGTGGCCGGAGCGACGGTGGTCAAGCGCGGTGGCAGATAGAACGGCACGCTGCTCGTCACTGAGCCGCCGGGAGTGGTGACAGAGATCGGCCCCGTGGTCGCGACGGCGGGAACAGTCGCTGTGATTTGTGTGTCCGCCGCCAGGCTGAAGGCGGCGGCGATGCCGTTGAAGCTCACGTTCGTTGCGCCGAGGAAGTTCGCGCCCTCGAGTGTCACGGTCGCGCCGGGCAGTCCGTTCGTCGGGGTGAAACTGGTGATGACCGGCGCGAGCGCGAAGACGGTGAGGTTGCTGCTGGTCACGTTCGTGCCGCTGGGCGAGATGATGCGGATGGGGCCGTTGGTGGCTCCGACCGGCACGGTGGCGCGGAGCTGCGTGGCGGCCACGATGGAGACGGCTGAGGCGTTGGTGAACCCGCCGGTCGCGCTGGTGAAGGCGACATTCGTCACTTCGAGAAAGTTGAAACCCTCCACCACCACCTGCGAGCCAACCTGCGCCGCGATGGGGCTGAAGCCGGTGATGAACGGGCCGATGATGAAGTTGCTACCCGTCGTGTTCGTGCCGGCGGGGTTGAGCACGCGGAGGGGGCCGGTGGTCGCGCCGGTCGGAACGGTGGCGGAGATTTGTGTGTCCGACGTGACCGCGAACACGGCGTTGGTCCCGTTGAAAGAGACGTTGGTCGCCGTGGTGAAGTTGAGTCCGGTGATGACCACCGGGTCGCCGACCTTGCCACCGAAGGGCGAGAATTCTGTAATCACAGGAGCCAACCCGCTCACCACGAAGTTGCTGCCGCTGGTCGCCGTGCCGGTGGGCGTGGTGACGGAGAGGAGGCCGGTGGTGGCGGTCGAGGGCACGGTCGCGTGAATCTGCGAGGCGGCGGTGACGCTGAAAGCCGAGGCGTTCACGCCGTTGAACTTCACCGCTGTCGTGCCCGTGAAGTCACCGCCGGAGATGATGACCACTGAGCCGGTCGCGCCCAGACTCGGCGTGAAGCCGGTGATAACCGCCGTGCCCGAGATGACGAAGTTCGTCGTGGTGGTGTTGGTGCCGGCGAAGGTCGAGACAGAGAGCGGACTTGAGACTGCGCCCGCCGGGATCGTGACGACGAGTTGATTGGCCGCAGTAACGGTCGGGGCGGCGGCCTGCAAACTGCCGAACCGGACGGTGGTCTGGCTACTGATGAAATTGGCTCCGAAGACGGTCACCTGGTTGCCGACGGTTCCGATGGCTGGAGTGAAGCTGTCCACGCGGGGCGCGACGGTGAAGGTGGCCGCGCTGGAGAGGGTCCCGGCATTGACGGTCACACTGATCGGGCCGGTCAGTGCGTCCACCGGGACGACGGCGGTGATCTGGGTTGCGGAAGGTGGATTGAAGGACGCCGCAGTCGGAGAGTTCCCGAACTTGACTTGCGACGCGGTGCTCAAGCCGGTGCCAGTGATGGTGACGGTGGTTCCCGGTCCACCCGAAGTCGGCGTGAAGCTCGTGATGCTCTGTGCGTGGGAGTGCGAGCCAGCGGCCAGCCAGACAAGCACGAGCCATGAGCCTAGCAGGGATGGTTGCGAACGAATCACCGCCCTGACTGAATCAGATTTTTCCACTACAGGCAAACGAGCAGACGGCCCAAGCGCTCAGGAAAACTCCGTAGCCCGTGCCGGCGACTTGCAGTCGCCGGCAGGGCTACCCACCGAGATACGCGCTCTTCACCTGCGGGTTGCTGCGGAGCTTGGCGGACTCGTCTTGCAGGATGACCTTGCCCGTCTCCAGCACGTAGCCGAAACGCGAGACTTCGAGGGCGAGGTTCGCGTTCTGCTCGACGAGCAGGATAGTGATGCCTTGCTGTTTGTTGATCTCCACAATCTTCTCAAAAATGGTTTTCACCAGCAGTGGCGCGATGCCGAGGGAGGGTTCATCCAGCATGAGGAACTTGGGCTTGCTCATCAGCGCGCGGCCGATGGCGAGCATCTGCTGCTCGCCGCCGGAGAGGGTGCCGGAGATTTGCTTCGCCCGTTCTTTCAAGCGCGGGAAGACGTTGAAGACGTAGTCCATGTCCGCTGCGATGCCGGGCTTGTCGCTGCGGAGGTAGGCGCCCATCTGCAAGTTCTCCAGCACGGTGAGGTTGGCGAAGACCATGCGGCCCTCGGGCACGTGCGCGAGGCCGAGCTTCACGATCTCGTGCGCGGGTAGGTTCGTGATGTTCCGTCCCTCGTAAATCACCTCGCCCGCCTGCGCCCGCTGCAAGCCGGAGATGGCGCGCAAGGTCGTCGTCTTCCCCGCGCCATTGCCGCCGATGAGCGTGACAATGTCGCCCTGCGGCACGGAGAGGGAGACGCCGTGGAGCGCGGCGATGGCGCCGTAGCTTACCGAAAGATTTTTCACTTCGAGCATCGTCAGGCTTCCTTCGGGTGTTCCTCGCCGAGATACGCTTCGATGACTTTGGGATTGCGCCTCACTTCCGTCGGCGTGCCTTCGGCGATCTTCACGCCGTAGTCGAGCACCGCGATGCGCTCGCAGATTCCCATCACGACCTGCATGTCGTGCTCCACCAGCAGGACGGCGAGGCGATACTTGTCCTTGATGAAGCGGATGAGTTGCATCAGCTCGACTTTCTCGGTCGGGTTCATGCCGGCGGCGGGCTCATCCAGCAGCAGGAGCTTCGGGCGCGTGGCGAGGGCGCGGACGATTTCCAACCGGCGCTGGTCGCCGTAGGGCAGGCTCTTGGCCGGTGCGTCGGCGAATTTTCCGAGCTTGAAAATCTCCAGCATGTCCATGACCTGCGCGGCAATTTCCTTCTCCTCGTTCCGAAAGACCGGCCCGCGCGTGAGCGAGTGCGCGACGCCGCTGACGACGTGCAGGTGGAAGGCGACGCGCACGTTGTCGAAGACCGAGAGCGACGGGAAGAGGCGGATGTTTTGGAACGTCCGCGCGATGCCGTGCTCGGTGATCTCGTAGGGCGCGAGGCCGTGGATGTCGTGGCCGCCGAACGCGATGCCGCCCTCGGTCGGCTCATAGACGCCGGTGATGAGGTTGAAGACAGTGGTCTTACCCGCGCCGTTCGGCCCGATGAGCCCAAAGAGCTGGTCGGGCTGAATCTGAAGGTCCAGCGCATTGACCGCTGTGAGGCCGCCGAAACGGATCGTGCAAGCGCGCACGTCGAGCAGCGGGGCGGGGTTGACGGTGGCAGACATTGTTTCGTGCGAAACTGGAAACGAAAAGCGGAGGCGTTGTCGAGTCTGCGAATCAACGGAACGTTCAAACGCGATGGAGGAAGGAATGCCTGGCTGCTGCTTCGGTTGGCCTGTCATTCGCAGTTGCAGTCGCGCGGTCAGCCAGCATGATGCCGGCGCCAGCGGAGAAACAACTATGCCGCCGGTGAGTCAACCGCAGTATAAAGCTAAACATATGGGCGATAAATCCCCCAAGGCCACGCAGAAGAAGTCCACCCAGAAGCAGACCAAGGTCTCCAGCGCCAACCTGAAGAAGCAGCAGGCCGTCGCCGCCAAGCCTGCGGCCAAGAAGAAGTAGCCTCCCCTCAACTGTCCCTCCCGATGTGAAAACCGGGAGGGGCAGGTTTCGCAATCGCCCCGTTTCCAAAACCCAGCCTGCTCCCATGTCAAAGCTGCTCAAACTCCAACAAGGTCAGGTCTGGAAAATGGGCGAGAACTTCCTGCGCATCACGCGTCTGGAACGGATGGCGGTGGAATACAAGTCCGCGACGGGCCCTGCTGGCAAAGGCGCCACGCTCCATTCAGTCACGAAGAAGGAATTCTGCCGCCTGATAAAAAGCGCCCTCCTTCAGCCCTCCGCGCCCGCGCCGCTGCCAAGGCCCGCGCGCCCGGAGTGAGGGTGACTTCAGCTTCCCAGAGGTCCCGCGTCCGCAGTTTGTGACGCGTCCGGCTGCCGGTGACCGTTCGGCCACCGTCACGCGTTCCCGCCCCCGTCCGCGCCTCTCCGCGCACGCCAAAAGCCACACGTTGCTCCATCAGCACTTGCAGGAACCAGTTGCCTGCCTGTTTAGCAACACCCGATACCAACAGAGAGTTCCTTCCGCATCCGGCAAAACTTCCTCCTTAACCTCCCGAAGCCGCGCGCGCATACTCCCGTCAACTTTCAGCCGACACGATGCGCCCGCTCAACGACTCGCCCTATCACCGCCTCGTCCCGCCGCGCCCGCATTCGCGCCGCGAGTTCCTTCAGCAAAGCGGCGGCGGTCTCGGCGGTCTCGCGCTCGCGAGCCTGCTGGACGACCCCATCATCCTCTGGACCACCGAGTTTGGCCGGATGCCCAGCACACAAGGAGGCAAGGGCCGCGACCACAACCCCTTCGTCTTCACGAACTGGCTCTGCGGCGGCGGCATCAAGCGCGGCGTCACGCACGGCGAGAGCGACCCATGGGGCTACAAGCCGCTGAACCGCGAGCACCCCACCACCTGTTACGATATCCACGCCACGATGCTCCACCTGCTGGGCGTCCACCACGAACAGCTCACCTTTCGCCACAATGGCATCGACCGTCGCCTCACCGATGTCCACGGCGAGGTCATCAAGGAAATCCTCGCGTGAATCAGCAACTCGTTATTATCTCGGCATGGCTGCTCACTGCTGCGCCGCTCACCTTCGCCCAAATCCCCCCGCCCACCGACGCGCCCAAGCCGCGCACGCCAGAGCAAAGCGCCGCAGCCTTCAAGCTGCCGCCCGGCTTCCGCATGGAAGTCATCGCGAGCGAGCCGCTGCTCGCATCGCCGTCGGGCATCTGCTGGGACGAGCGTGGGCGGCTGTTCGTGGGCGAACTCCACGGCTACAACCTCGCCGGCCAGCTCGACATCGAGGAACTCAACAAATCCGGCCAGCTCGACACGCAGGTCCGCCGCGTGCAGGCGGACGCGAAACACAAGCACGCTGCTGAGCGCGGCACCTTCGGTGTCATCAAATTGCTCACCGACACCAACGGCGACGGGCGCATGGACAAGGCCACCGTCTTCGCGACGAATCTCCCGCCCGCCTACGGCCTCGTGCCGGCGCGCGGCGGCGTCATCGTGGCCTGCGCGCCACACATTATTTTCCTCGCCGACCGTGATGGCGACGGCAAGGCCGAGGTGCGCGAAATCCTCTTCACCGGTTTCGGCATCGGCGAACTGGAGCGCGGCATCAACGCACCGCAGTGGGGCGCGGACGGCTGGATTTACTTCGGTCGCGGCTGGCCCGGCGGTCCCATCACCGGGCCGAAACTGGCGAAGCCCGTCAACTTGCCTGGTTCCGACTTCCGCATCCGCGCGGACGGCAGCGCCATCGAGCCGGTCACAGGGCAAACGCACACGTTTGGCTTCACGTTCACCGAGGCGGGCGACCGCTTCACGGTCACGACCACGACGAGTTTTCACGTCGCGCCGCTGCCGTGGCATTACCTCGCGCGCAACCCGGACGTGGCGACCGGCACGCCGCAAACGGGCGTTGGCGACCGCCGCGCCTACTCACTCTCCAAGCCGCACCCGTGGCGGCAGAAACGCGCCGATGACCCGGCCTACTTCCAATACTACAAGAGCCGCTACGGCGCGGCGGAAAGCGAGCCGGATGGCTGGTTCACCGCCGCCTGCGGGCCGTTGCTCTACCAGGATCACGCGCTCCCCGGCCTGCACGGCCAATACTTCCTCTGCGAGCCGTCCGGAAATCTCATCCACCGCGCGCTCGTCGTGCCGGACGGCCCCGGGCTGACGCTCCGCCGCGCACCGGGCGAGGAGCAGTCCGAGTTCGCCGCCACCACCGACCAGTGGAGCCACCCGATGCATCTGCTGCACGGCCCCGACGGCGCGATTTGGGTCGTGGATTACTACCGCGAAATCATCGAGGACTACTCCGCCATCCCGCGCCACCTCCAGCAGCAATACGGCCTCTACGCCGGCCACGACCGCGGCCGCATCTACCGCCTGACGCACGAACAGAAAGCGCCCGCGCCCGCCGCCGACATGAGCAAACTCGACGCCAGGCAGCTTGCGGCCGAAACCGCCAGCCCGCTGCTCTGGCGTCGGCAAACCGCGCAGCGCCTGCTCGTGGAACGCAACGAAGCCGCCGCCGTCCCGGCGCTGAAGGCGCAACTGGCTAGCAAGAACACGCCCGCCACGCTCATCACGGCGCTCCGCACGCTTGACCAACTCAACGCGCTGGCTCCGGCCGACGTGCTGCCCTTCCTCACCAACCCCGCCGAATCCGTCCGCGTCCACGCCCTGCAACTGGCGGACCGCCGTTTCGCCCAGCCCGACGCCAAAGCCCTGCTCGACGCCACCCTCGCCGCCACCGCTGCCGAGACCAGTCCCCGCGTTCAAATCCAGTTCGCCCTCAGCCTCGGCGAGAGCCGCGACCCGCGTGCCTTTGCCATGCTCGCCCGCTTCGCCCGCGAACGGCTCGGCGTGCGCTGGATGGACTCAGCGATTCTCTCATCGCTCCACCGGCGTGGTGGCGAGATGCTCGCGGAGTTGCTCCGCGAGCCGGGCGACTCCGCGCCGTTGCACAGTGCGTTGACCAAGTCCATCGCCGCGAGCCGCGATGAAGCGGAGCTGGCCCGGACGCTGAACTTGCTCGCAACGCAACGCCCAGAACTGCAGGCCACCGTCCTCGACGGTCTCGCGAAGGGTCGCAAGAACGCACCGCGCCAACCGCTCGCCGACAAATCCGCGCGCGCCAGTCTCGCAAAGCTCGCCGCGAGTCCCGCCGCGGCCGTCCGCAACGCCACACGCGCATTGGAGGACACGTTCGTTCCCGCCTTGACCGAGGGCGAGACCTTCACCGGCCCCGCTGTGGCCGCCACCACCGACGTGAGCGACGTGACGTTCCGCAAGTTCGTCGCTGCGCTCACCGGCCCGCGCGAAGCGAAGCGAGGACACGAGGTCTTCAACCTTGCCTGCGCCACTTGTCATCGCATCGGCAAGGAAGGCCACGAGTTTGGCCCCGACTTGCTGGGCGAACTCGGCGTCGCCGAGGAGACGCTCGTGCGCCACATGCTGCTGCCCAACGAGCGCATCCGTCCCGGCTACGAGACGACCGTGGTGGACACGCGCGACGGCGCGTCCGTGGTCGGTCTGCTCAAGGACGACGGCGCAACGAGCCTCACACTCGCGCAGCCCAACGGCGTCGAGCAGGTGCTCCTGCGCAAGGACGTGACCGGCGTGCGACGCATCGCCGGCTCGCTGATGCCGTCGTTCGCGGAGGCGTTGGCACCTGCCGACCTCGCCAGCCTGCTCACTTGGCTGCGCGGCAATCTCCGCGCGGACGCCGGCGTGCGCGCGGTGCTGTTCGACGAGGAACCCGGCTTCGCCGCGCTGCTCAACGAAGAGGCGGGCAGCGCGACCATCGAGAGCACCGGCGCGGCCTTCGGCAAACTCTGCTTGCGCATCACACCGCCGCAACGCGCGGGCCGGCAGATTTCCGGTTGGAACTACCGCATCGTCGAGAAGCCCGCCGCGCCGAACGAATTCCGTTTCCTCCGCCTCACGTGGCGCACCAGCAGCGCGGGCGTGATGGTCGAGCTGGCCAGCTCTGGTCGATGGCCCAAGGCCGAAGATCAGAACGGCCGCTACTTCGCGGGCCAGAACACGACGAAGTGGCAAGCCCGCCAAGCCAGCCCCACGGCCCCACGCGAGTGGGACACCGTCACGCTCGACCTGTGGAAGGACATGGGCGCCTTCATGCTCACCGGCCTCGCCCCGACGGCGATGGGTGGCGACGCGTGGTTTGACCGGATTGAATTGCTGCGATGAAGCGCGCGACCTTACTTCTCCTCGCGTTGCTCCCGTGCGCATTCGCGGTAACCGCCGCCGAGCAGCCCGACATCCGCACAGTCCCGGCGGATTTGGTCGTCCCGTCGTTGACCGGGGGAAAAGCTGCAGCGGGCCAGCGCGTGAAGCAAACGCTCCCCGGCTTTCAAAGCACGCCTGTCTATCATGTGCTCTATCTGCCGACCGACTGGAAGCCCGGCGCGAAATTGCCCGTGCTCGTGGAGTTCGCAGGCAACGGCGGCTACTCGAACGCGTTCGGCGACATCAGCACCGGCCGGCCCGAGGGCAGCAACCTTGGCTACGGTCTCTCGGCGGGGCGCGGCTTCCTCTGGCTCTGCGTCCCGTATCTCAACGCGGCGGGCAACGACCTGGCGCTGACGTGGTGGGGTGACGCCGCCAAGCGCGACCCCCAGCCGACGCTCAAATATTGCCGCGAAGCCGTGCAGCGCGTGTGCCGCGAATTCGGCGGCGACGAAGCCCGCGTGGTGCTGTGCGGCTTCTCGCGCGGCGCCATCGCGTGCAATTACCTCGGCCTCCATGACGACGAAACCGCGCGGCTCTGGTGCAGTTTCTTTGCCTACAGCCACTACGACGGCGTGCGGCAGTGGCCTTATCCCGGCTCGGACCGCGCAGCCGCCCTCACCCGGCTGCAACGTCTGGGCAACCGGCCGCAGTTCATCTGCGGCGAGGGCGGGAACGCAGCCGAGACGGAGAAGTATCTGCGGCCGCTGCTGCCCGATGCGAACCTCACCTTCCTCAGCACCGGCTTCCGCAATCACAACGACGCTTGGACCCTCCGCCCCAGCCCCGCTCGCGACGCCGCCCGGCAATGGCTGGCGCGCGGCACGGCGGCGAAGTGAAGACCAACCCCACATGAGATTTTCAGAAACCACCTCGCCCATGAGCCGATTACTCCAAAGCCTCTTCGTCCTGCTGTTCGCCACGGTCCTCTGCCAGGCGGCACCACCCAACATCCTTTGGTTCATCGTGGACGATATGTCCGCGAACTTCTCGTGCTACGGCGAAAAGCTCATCCAGACGCCGCACGTGGACCGGCTTGCGCGCGAGGGGACGCGGTTCAGCCGCGCGTTCGTCACTGCGCCTGTTTGCTCGCCATGCCGCTCGGCGCTTATCACGGGGATGTATCAGACCACCATCGGCGCGCACCATCACCGCAGCGGGCGCGGGGCGGAGAAGATTCACCTGCCCACCGGCGTGACGCCGGTGCCGGTGCTGTTTCAACAGGCCGGCTATTTCACCTGCATCGGCAGCGGCCTGCCCGGCGCGGGGCGCGCGGGCAAAAAAGGCAAGGCCGGCGCCGGCGGCGGCATGGGCAAAACGGATT
Organism: Pedosphaera sp.; assembly: GCA_009695395.1. Taxonomy (GTDB): domain Bacteria; phylum Verrucomicrobiota; class Verrucomicrobiia; order Limisphaerales; family SXTU01; genus SXTU01. The sequence goes on from SIBB01000002.1 coordinate 19,626, forward strand.
ACAACTTCGAGTGGGACGCGAAGATATATGACGCGAATGACTGGGCGGGACGCAAGCCGGGCCAACCGTTCTTCATGCAGGTGCAACTGGCGGGCGGCAAATTGCGCGGCGGCACGGACGCGAGCGCGAAGCAATTGCTCGAACGCGCGAAGGTCGAGCTTGGCAACGCGACGGACCCGGAAAAGGTGACGCTGCCGATGTATTATCCGCGCGACCCGGTGCTGCTGCGCGATTGGGCCGCGTATCTGGATGCGGTGCGCTTCACGGACAAGCACGTCGGGGAAGTCCTCGCGCGGTTGGAGCAGGAGGGCATTCTCGACCAGACGCTCGTCATTTTCATGACCGACCACGGCATCAGCCACGCGCGCGGGAAGCAGTTCCTTTACGACGAGGGCACACACGTCCCGCTCGTGGTGCGCGGGCCGGGCATCGCCGAGGGCAAGGTGCGCGACGACCTCGTCGAGCACCTTGACCTCGCGGCCATTTCGCTCGCCGCCGCCGGCCTGCCGGTGCCGCCCGCGATGCAGGGGCGCGATGTGTTTGCGAAGACATATCAGCCGCGCGCCGCCGTGTTCGCCGCGCGCGACCGGTGCGATGAAACCGTGGAGCGCCTCCGCAGCGTGCGCACCGACCGCTACCTCTACATCCGCAACTTCCACCCGCAGCGCCCGCACTTGCAGCCCAACGCCTACAAGGACGGCAAGTCCATCGTGCAGACGCTCCGCGCGTGGCACGACGGCGGAAAGCTGGACGCGCTCACGGAGAAGCTGCTCTTTAGCCCCACGCGTCCCGCCGAGGAACTCTACGAATGGACCACCGACCGTTGGCAGGTGAAGAACCTCGCCGCCGACCCCGCGCACCAGACTACGCTCGAAACGCTGCGCGCACGTCTCGACCGCTGGATGGCCGAGACCAAGGACCGCGGCCCCGAGTCGGAGAAGATGTATGACAGCGACATGGCCGAATACCTCGGCAAGGGAAATCCGGTCGTCGAGAAGAACATCGCGCTCATGAAGAAATGGGCAACCGAGGGCAAATAGTCGCACGCGGGGCTGCACCAGCTCGGCGACTACCAACCCTGGAAGGGCACGAACATCGTGCAGGAAGACAGCTCGGTCATTCTTACGCGCCACGTGCTGGCGATGCTGGCACTGCTTGCGAAGGAGAAGTGAAACGAAGCCTTCCCGCGCCACGGTCGCCCAGAGTAGGCCGCAGCCGCGCCCGAGTAGCGCAGACTTCCAAGTCTGCGCTACGAGCGCGACGGCGTGTGTGTCCCGTCCCAGTCGGCTCAGTAAAAACTGTTCACCCACGGATGTAGTCAGTTCAATCACCGGATGAAATCGCAAACCCACCGCCTTTCTCGCCGCCGCTTTGTCGCCGATTCCACACGCCTTCTGGCGGGCAGCGCGGTCGTCGCGCAGCTCGGCCACACGTCTGCCCAGGCCGCGCCTGCGCCCGGACCGTTTCAGGCAATGGGCACGCGCGTGGGCGAGGTCACGGACACCACCGCCATTGTCTGGACGCGGCTGACGCAGCACGCCACGCGCAACCAGGACGGCGTCGTGATTCCCGGTCGCGTGAAGCAGGACGAGCGACGGCTGGTGAAACCCACGGGGCCGGTCGAACAGCTCGAAGGCGCCTGTCCCGGAGCGCCGGGCCGCGTGCAGGTGCGCTACGGCACGCGCGCGGATTCGAGCGACGCGGTCGTGACGGACGGCTTGGTGGCGGAGGCGGCGAATGACTTCATCAGCCAGTTCAAGCTGACGGGGCTGCGGCCGGGGACGGTGTATCATTACGTGACTGAAATCCCCGGCCCCGCGGGCACGCCCAAGGAGACGGCATATCGCGGCAAGTTCGAGACTGCGCCCGCTGCCGCCACGCCGGGCAACCTGCGTTTCTGCGTGATGACTTGCCAGGGCTATCCCGACCGTGGCCACCCGGACGGGCATCCCATTTACCCCGCGATGCAGGCGCTCCAGCCGCAGTTTACCTGCCTCACGGGCGACCTCGTTTATTACGACAACGACGAGCCGCGCGCGGTGACGCCACGGCTGGCGCGGTATCATTGGGAACGGATGTTCAGCCTGCCACGGCTGGTGGAGTTCAATCGCAACCACTCGACCTACTGGCTCAAGGATGACCACGACACGTTGAGCAATGACTCGGGACCGGGCGGGGAGATGGGCGAGCTGACCTTTGCCGAGGGTCAGCGAATCTTCCGCCAACAGGCTCCGATGGCGGACGGCCCGAGCTACCGCACCTTCCGCTGGGGACGCGACCTGCAAGTGTGGTTCACCGACGGACGGGATTTCCGCTCGAAGAACAAAATCCCCGACGGACCAAACAAGACCATCTGGGGCGCGGAGCAGAAGGCGTGGTTCAAGCGCACGGTGAAGGAAAGCACCGCGACGTGGAAGGTGCTCGTCTCGCCCACGCCGCTGGTCGGGCCGGACCGCGCCAACAAGAGCGACAACCATTCGAACGCCAATTTCGCGCACGAGGGCCAGGAGCTGCGCGACTGGCTGAAGGCGAACGTCCCGGACAACTTCTTCGTCATCTGCGGCGACCGCCACTGGCAATACCACTCGGTGCATCCCGAGACGGGCCTGCGCGAGTTCAGCGTGGGCGCGGCGAGCGACGAGCACGCGGGCGGCTCGAAGGGGGAGGACCCGAGATTCCACAAGTTCCATCGCGTGCGCGGCGGCTTCCTCTCCGTGACGCTCAAAGCCGACGGGGCGAAGAGCCGCATCCTCGTCGAGCACCGCGACGTGCTGGGCAAAGTGGTTCACACCTGGGACGCGGAGCGCGCGGTCTGAGACAGCCCCGCAAGGAAGCCAACATGAAAACGAAACTGTGCCTCCTGACGCCATGAAACACCTCGTCCTACTTGCTTCACTCCTGCTGCTTTCGGTGGCCCGACCGAGCCACGGCACGGGGAAGGCCCTTGCGGGAACGACACCGGTCATGGCACGCAGCCCGAGCCGCATCCCAGTTTCCGCGTCACCCGTTCAGTCGGCCACGGCATGGGCCTGAATCGCTGCGTCTAAACCCTTGCCCCGCGAAAGCGGAATGCTCCGGAATGGACTCGGCGCACTTGGAATCGCAAGAATGCGCCGGCGCACCCGCGTCTCGGCGGCGGCGTGGGTCGTGGTGCGGGATGCGCATGCGGCGGAGGGCATTTTCCCGAACGTCGCGCTCAAGGCGATGACGCGGGAGGTGAGTTTCTCTAACGAGGCCGCGCTGATCTGTCCCAAAGCAATTTTGCCTGGCGATGGACGGAGGCAACGATCCGTTCCTCGACATCTGTTTGAAACGGACCGGGCAGGGATTGGTAAATCACGGCCTGCGTTCCTTCGTAGCCACCTTCCTGCAAAACGCGGCGACTGGGAACATACGCGTTCACTAGGTTCGCATAGCCTGCGACCCACACGAAGCGTCCGTCCGAGGCTAGTTCGCGCTTGAGCCGGATGGAATAATCGACAACGGGTTCTCCACCCAATGCCGCCAGAGTCAGCTTTTCTCCGAGCACCACCACTTGGACCGGAAGCTGATAGTCCGCAGGCCGGTCACCCGGGTTGGGCCACTGTTTCAGAATCCAGCGGGCATGGCGGGAGACGAAGCCATCCCCGGATTTGGCTCTCTCCTCCAAGTCAGCGCGCGGGGGCAACGGAGCAAACGCCAAAGGACACATCTCCAGACTGGTGGACAAGGTGGCGCTTAGCCGGACGGGCGCCGCGGCCAAGCCCGCCTCGACTGCGGAGGCCAATGCCAGTCCGTTTTGCTCGGCGTCCTCCTGGTGACGGCGGGGCTGCGGATCCTGATCGCCGCCGCAACCCATGAGGAACAATGCGACTGTATCCGGGTGATCTTTCTCCAGTTTTCGCTGAGCAAAACCCGCGTAATCGCCGTGGAATTTGCGGATGGGGCCGAGCGCCGTGTTATGGCAGGCGTAGCCGAAAACCAAGCCGATCAATTTCTTATCCGACGATTCGATCCGCAGCACCGGCACGTCATGGTCCACCGGACCATCGGGATTCAACCCAAGCGTGAAACCCTTCGGAGTCGATATTCTTCGGTTCATCGCGAAACCGCAACGGGCGCGGCAGTAGCTCACTCTCGACGGTCCCATGCTCGAAATCGCCATGCCGATCGCGGCATCCACCTTCTTCACCAGTTCGCCCAAGTATTTGTCCGTGCGTTCTCCCCAAACCGAAGGGATGCCCCAATCGGCAACCGTCTTGGCGGAGACCATGGGACCGCCGTGAGTGTGCGACACATTCAACAGCAGTTCATCGGGTTTAAGTCCGTGCTTCTCCCGGGCGACTCCCAAGATCGATTCGCGCAAGGTGTCCGGGATTTCGATGAGGTCCAACGTGACGATGATCAGCCGGCTATTCCCCGCAGCGCCCAGCGCAAGGACTCGGACATACAAATCCACCAGAGCGCCATCAGACGGTCCGGTGCGGGCGGCGTAACCCGCCATCCAGACCGGCTCAGTTGGCGTGATCGACACTTTGGCCGCGCCCGCTTTCCATTCACCCGGTTCAGCCGTCAATCCGTGCCCGACCATCGCGAGCCAGATGCAAACGGGAATGACCCAATCGAGGAACAGGAATCGCCTGGCGCTCTTCCCTGGATTTCCATCGATAGGGACCGGCTTTCTTAACACGGCACGGCTCAGGGAGAGTTGCGTCGATGATGGGTTCATTGCCGACGTTGTTTTGCGGGGTGAGCGAGTGTCAAGCTCGTCTTGTGGCGGCTTGATCACGGCGGCGTTGAGGAACTGCAGCCGAAGGTCGTCATCGTGATGATCGGCAACAACAACATGTTCTTCACGCCCGAGACCGGCATCGAGGCGGCGGCCAAGGGCGTGCAGATGTGCATCGCCAACGTTCGCGAGAAGTTCCCGCAGGCCGAGGTCATCGCCGTGAAGATTCTGCCCGCCCACGCGCCGGGCAATCGGTTCTACGAGGACATCAAGCAGACCAATCTCGCTCTGGATGCTCTGAAGCTCGACAGTGACCCGAAGGTGAAGGTGCTCAACCTCTGGAACGAAATGGTCAACGCCGACGCCACGTTAAAGAAGGGTTTGTTCGCGCCGGACAACCTCCATCTCTCCCAAACCGGCGGCTACGAACTCTATGCCAGCTAGCTGAATCCGCTGGTGGAAAGCCTCCTGACCAAGCGATAATCACCACAGCCATTCTCCAATGAAAAAACTCGTCCTCCTCTTCGCTCTCCTCGCAAAGTTGACGTCGGCCCACGCTGCTCCACCCAACCTCATCCTCTTCCTCGCCGATGACCTCGGCTGGGGCGACCTCGCGTGCTTCGGTCATCCGGCCATCAAGACGCCGAACCTCGACGCCTTCGCGAAGCAGGGCGTGCGGCTGACGCAGTGTTACGCCGCGAGCGCCGTGTGCTCGCCGTCGCGCTCGGCGCTGCTCACGGGGCGCACGCCGCATCGCAACGGCGTGTTCACGTGGATCGCCGAGGGTGGGCCGGTGCATCTGCGCACGAGCGAAATCACGTTGCCGAAGCTGCTCAAGGGCGCGGGTTACGCAACCTGTCACAGTGGCAAGTGGCACTTGAACGGCCTCTTCAACAATCCCGCGCAGCCGCAGCCCGGCGACCACGGTTACGATTGGTGGATGGCCACGCAGAACAATGCCGCGCGGTCGCACGAGAACCCGAGCAACTTCGTCCGCAACGGCCAGCCGGTGGGCCGGCTCGAAGGCTATTCCGCGCCGCTCGTTGTCGGTGAGGCGATCACGTGGCTCAAGGAAAAGCGCGACCCGGCCAAGCCGTTCTTCCTCGCCGTCTGGACCCACGAGCCGCACTACCCGATCAAGTCCGATCCGAAGTTCAAGGCCCTCTACCCCGACCTCGCCGACGACGTGCAACGCGAGCACCACGCGAACGTCACGCAGATGGATCACGCGTTCGGTCAGCTCATGAAGGCGCTCGACGAACAGAAGCTCGCGGACAGCACGTTCGTGTTTTTCACGTCGGACAACGGCCCGGAGGGTAACGGCACCACGACGCCCGGACGCGGCTCCAGCGGGGGGTTGCGCGAGCGCAAGCGATCCATGCACGAAGGCGGCATCCGCGTGCCGGGTATCGCGCGCTGGCCGGTCAAAATCCCCGCCGGCTCCGTGAGCGAGGTGCCCGTCATCGGCAGCGATGTTTTCCCCACGATGCTCGGTATCGCCGGCGTGAAGCCGCCGGCCGACCGCGTCATCGACGGCGTGGACGTGCTACCTGTGCTGATGGGCAAAGCCACCAAGGTCGAGCGCCCGCAGCCGCTCTACTGGCGGCTCCTCATGGCCCCGAACGCGAAGGTCGCGATGCGCGTGGACGACTGGAAGATTCTCGCCAACGCCGAGTTGACCGAGTTTGAACTCTACAACCTCAAGGTCGACGCGAAGGAAACCACCGACCTCAAGGACAAGGAACCGCAGCGCTTCGCCGCGTTGCGCGAGCAACTCATCAAACACAACGCCGCCGTGGACGCCGAAGGCCCGGATTGGTGGAAAACCCTCAGTCCAAACGGCGGCACGGCGAAGGCGGATGAGGCTCCCGGCAAGAAAAAAGGGAAGAAGAACTAAGCCGTGTTCAATCCCATGAAACACACACTCGCCATCCTCACCGCCCTGCTGCTCGCCGTGGCTTCGATGCTCCACGCCGCGCCGGATGCCGCGAAGAAAAGCAAAGGTGGCCTCGGCGACGACGCGCCTGCCGGCAAGCCCTACACTTACAAGGAAAGCGCCGGCAAGCCGCGCCGGATGGAGATTTATTTTCCGCCGAATCACGATCCGTCGAAAGCGAAGGTGCCCGGAGTAATCCTGTTTCACGGCGGCGGTTGGGGCGGTGGGACATTGTCGCAATTTCGCGTTGCGTGCGCCTACTTCGCAAGTCGCGGGCTTGTCTGTGCCACCGCCGAATATCAGATGCTCAGCGCCGCGGACGCGAAGAAGCTGCCCGCGGGTGAAACGCGGAAACGCGTGTGCGTCACGGATGCCAAGAGCGCGATTCGCTGGTTCAAACAACACGCGACCGAACTCGGCATTGATCCGAATCGCATCATCACGGGCGGAGGCTCGGCGGGCGGCCACATCAGCGCGCTCGCCACGCTGAATCCCGGCCTGAACGATCCCGCCGATCCGAAGGACATCGACACCAGCGTGGTCGCCTATCTGTGGTTCAACCCCGCCTTCGCCCTCGACGACGACAAGGACGCCGAGATCGATGTGCTGCGTTACGTGAAGTCCGGCCTCGCGCCTGCCATCGTGTTCTTCGGCGATCAGGATGGCTGGAAGAAGGGTTGGGACATCACGCACGCGAAATGGAAATCGCTCGCCACGAAGACCATCGATCTGCAAATCGCCCCCGGCCAGTCGCACAGCTTCTTCAACAAGGATCCCTGGCAAACCTTGACGCTCATCGCAGCGGACCGATTCCTCGTGAAGCTCGGATTGCTCACCGGCGAACCAACGAAGACGGCCCCGGCGAGTGGAGAGAAACTCATTCCCGCCGCCGGCCAGTAACCGCATCTTTCTATGAAACCATACCTCACCATCCTCGCCGCACTGCTGCTGGCTCCGCTGGCCGCGCTGGCCGCCCCCTCGGCCAGGTCAAAGCCCAACGTCATCTACATCATGGCCGACGAGCTCGGCTACTACGAACCGGCGTTCATGGGCGGTCGCAACATCAAGACGCCGAACCTCGACCGGATGACAACGGAGGGCATTCGCTTCAACAACCTCTTCGCCGGCTCGGCCGTGTGCGCGCCGACGCGTTGCTGTTTTCTCACCGGCAAGCACAGCGGTCACACCTCGGTGCGCGCGAATGGCGGCGGCACGCCGTTGCGCGCGGATGAGGTGACGATTGCCTCGATGCTCAAGCCGCTCGGCTATGCCACGGGCGGCTTCGGAAAGTGGGGCAATGGCGGGCGCGACTCGACGGGTGTGCCGGAGAAGCATGGCTTCGATATTTTCCTCGGCTACTACGATCAGGTCCACGCGCACAGCTACTATCCGCCGTATCTCATTCGCAACAGCGAGGAGGTGAAGCTCGAAGGCAACCACGGCACGGGCGGCAAGACTTACTCGCATTACGTTATCCACGAGGCAGCGATGAAATTCATTCGCGACAACGCGAAGCAACCCTTCTTCGCGTATCTGCCCTACACGCCGCCGCACGGAAATTTCGACATCCCCGATAGCGACCCCGCGTGGGCGCTTTACAAGGATAAGCCGTGGTCCGAGCCCGCGCGGCGTTACGCCGCGATGGTCACGATGATGGACCGCCACGTCGGCGAAGTCCTCGCGCTGCTCAAGGAGCTCGGCATCGACAACAACACGCTCGTCTTCTTCAGCGGCGACAATGGCGGCGCGGATTACTTCACCTCCGCCGAGCATCCGCGCGGCATTCACAGCGCCAACAAGCATCCGCAAACGGGGGTCGAGTATCGCGGCAAGAAGGGCACGCTCTACGAGGGCGGGTTGCGCGTTCCCTTCATCGCGCGCTGGCCGGGTAAAATCGCGCCGGGCCGCGTGACCGATCATCTCGGTTACTTCCCCGATGTGATGCCCACGATCGCCGAGGTCACGGGCGCGAAAGCACCGGCGGACCTCGACGGCATTTCCATCTTGCCGACGCTGATCGGCGAGGCCGCGGCGGGCCACGCGCAAAAGCAGCACGAGTATCTGTATTGGGAAATCGGAGGTTGGACGGCGATCCGTCAGGGCACTTGGCGCGCCGTGAAGCCGGCGAAAAGCGATCTGTGGGAACTCTACGATCTCGCCACCGACCCGAGCGAATCGAAGAACCTCGCCGCCGCGAAGCCCGACATGCTCGCCAAGCTCACCGCGCTCGCAACCAAGGCCCACGAACCGGTGCGCGAAGGCACCTTCTCCCGCACCGACCGCCACGAGCGCGATCGCCGCGCGAAGTTTGGCAAGCAGGACGAACCCGAATCGTCGGAGCCGAAGAAGGCGAAGGGCAAGGCGAACGGGCAATCCGCAGACAAACCCGGCGCAGCGCTCAACATGCAAGGAATTCTGCCGAACAAGGATTGGAAAATTGTCCGCGTGAGCAGCGAGAACACTGGCAACCAAAAGTTCGCCCGCAACGCCATCGACGGCGATCCCAAAACGCTGTGGCACACGAAGTTCACCGGCGGAGTCGCCCCGCCGCCCCACGAACTCGTCATCGACCTTGGTGCCGAGCGCAGCGTTCGCGGCTTCGTTTACCTCGGCCGGCAGGACGCGGCCTGGAACGGCGCGGTGAAGGACATCGAGTTCTTTGTCAGTGCATCGCCGGATAAGTTCGTCGCGCCGGTGGCGAAGGTGTCACTCGAGAAATCGAAGGAGCCGCAAGAAATCAAGTGTCCCCCCACCAAAGGCCGCTACATCCTTTTTCGCGCCCTCTCCGAACACAGCGCCAACAGCTTTGCCACCGTCGCCGAATTTCGCATTATTGGGGAATAACTCGCAGCGCCGCATATTCTCCGACACACCAACCATGAAACTCATCACCACCTCCACACTCCTCGCCACGCTCCTCCTCCCGCTCGCCGGAGCTGCGCAGAGCACCACCAGCCTGAAACAAGCCCTCACCTTCCACGCCTCGTTCGACAAGGGCTTCGACGCCGACTTCTCGCGCGGCGACAAGGCGGCGCTGTCCCGCACCAAGCAGGGCACGGTGCCGCTCGCTGCCAACGACGAACTCAAGCTCGTGCCCGACGGCGGGCGCTTCGGCGGCGGGTTGCATTTCACGAAGAAGGGTTCCACCCAGCCGCGCTTCAAAGGTGCGGGCGTGCTCGGCTACAACGCCACCAACTGGAGCGCGAGCGTCTCCGTGTGGCTGAAGCTCGACCCGGACAAGGACCTCGAGCCGGGCTATTGCGACCCGTTGCAAATCGTCGGCGAGGACACGAAGAAGGGGTTCATCTTTCTCGAATGGTCGAAGGACGAGACGCCGCGCGAATTCCGCTTTGCCATCCGGCCCAAGATTGAGCTTTGGAATCCCAGCGGTCTCGACTGGGCGAAGATGACCGACGCCCAGCGCCCCGCCGTGAACCTGCG
>SIBB01000238.1 GCA_009695395.1 Pedosphaera sp.
TGAGCTGGCGGAAGACGATGACGTCGTCGAGGCGGTTCAGGAACTCGGGGCGGAAAGCCTTCTTCGCCTCATCGAGTGTCTTCTCTTTCATCTTCTCATAGCTGAACTCGTCCTTGGATGCGCCAAAGCCGATGACGTTATTTTTCTTCAGCGTCTCGGAGCCTACGTTCGAGGTGAGCAGGATGATGGTGTTGCGGAAGTCGATCACGCGGCCGGTGTTGTCGGTGAGTTTGCCCTCCTCAAGTATTTGGAGAAGCATGTTCATCACGTCGGGGTGCGCCTTCTCGATCTCGTCGAAAAGCACAACGCAATACGGCTTCCGGCGAACCTGCTCGGTGAGCTGGCCGCCTTCTTCGTAGCCGACATACCCGGGCGGTGAGCCGACGAGGCGCGACACGGTGAACTTCTCCATGTATTCGCTCATGTCGAGCTGCACGAGGTTCTTGGCGTCGCCGAACATCTGCTCCGCGAGTGTCTTTGCGAGGAGGGTTTTGCCCACGCCGGTCGGGCCGAGGAGCGCGAAGGTGCCGATGGGGCGCTTCGGATCTTTCAAGTCCGCGCGGGAACGGCGCAGGGCCTTGGCCATCGCGAGCACGGCGTCGGTCTGGCCGACGACGACCTTGGCGAGCACCTTCTCGACCTCAAGCAGGCGCTGCGTTTCGTCCTTCTCCATGCGCTTGAGCGGGATGCCCGTCCACTTGGAGACGATGTGGAGGATGTCGTCCTCGTCCACCTTGACGCGCTTCTCGTCCTTCGCCTCGCGCCAGGTCTTGAGCGTGGCTTCGAGCTTCTCCTTCGCCTGCTTTTCCTTGTCGCGATAGGAGGCCGCCCCCTCGAAATCTTGTTCCTTGATCGCGCGTTCCTTGCGGTTCTTCAGTTCCTCAATCTCTGCTTCCTGATCCTTCAAGTCCGGTGGGCGGGTCATCGCGCCGATGCGCGCACGCGAACCGGCCTCGTCCATCACGTCAATGGCTTTGTCCGGCAGAAAACGCCCGGTGATGTAGCGGTCCGAGAGCTTCACGGACGCCTCGACGGCGGCGTCGGTGATCTCGGCGCGATGGTGCTCCTCATATTTACAGCGCAGTCCCTTGAGGATGGAGATGGCGTCCTCGATGGACGGCGGTTCGACCTTCACGGACTGGAAGCGGCGCTCGAGCGCGGCGTCCTTCTCAATGTATTTGCGATACTCGTTGAGCGTGGTCGCGCCGATGCACTGCATCTCGCCGCGCGAGAGGGCGGGCTTGATGATGTTGCTGGCGTCCATCGTGCCCTCGGCGCTACCTGCGCCGACGATCGTGTGCATCTCGTCAATGAAGAGGATGATGTTCTTGTTCTTCCGGATCTCGTCCATCACGGCCTTGATGCGTTCCTCGAACTGGCCGCGATACTTCGTGCCCGCGACCATCAATGCGAGGTCCAGCACGATGACGCGCTTGTCGCGGAGGAGTTCGGGCACGTTGCCTTTCACCACTTCCTGCGCGAGGCCCTCGACAATCGCTGTCTTGCCCACGCCCGCCTCGCCGAGCAGCACGGGGTTGTTCTTCGTGCGGCGGCAAAGGATCTGGATCACGCGCTCGATCTCCGTCTTGCGCCCAATGACCGGATCCATGTCGCCCTTGCGCGCGATCTCCGTGAGATCGCGGCCAAACGCCTTCAACGCCGGCGTCTTGTTCTCGCCCTTCTTGTCCCCGCCCTCTTTCTTCTCGCCTTCTCCGCCAGCGGTTTCCTCGCCTTGGTTTTGAAAGTTCGGGTCGAGTTCCTTCAGGATTTCCTGGCGCACAGCCTCGATGTCAATGTCCAACTCCTTGAGCACCTTCGCCGCGACGCCGTCGCCCTCGCGCAGCAGGCCGAGGAGAATATGCTCGGTGCCGACGTAAGTATGGTTGAGCGCCTTGGCCTCCTTCGAGGCGAGCGCGAGCACCTTCTTGACGCGCGGGGTGTAGGGGATGTTGCCGACCTGCTTCTGGTCGGGGCCGGCTTTGGATTGTTTCTCGACTTCCTGCCGGACGGTCTCGAGGTCGAGGCCCATCTTCTGGAGCACGTTCACGGCAACGCCCTGCCCGAGCTTGATGAGGCCGAGGAGCAGATGCTCCGTGCCAACGAAATTGTGGTTGAACCGGTCCGCTTCCTTCCGCGCGAGTGCCAGCACCTGCTGCGCGCGGGGGGTGAAGTTGCTCATCTCATCGCTCATGGGTTAAAATTGCAGCGGGCACGATGGTTTGTCCAGTTTTCCATCGGCACGTATCAGGGTTGTTGAAGTGGAAAATAGTTCCTGCGGTCGTCAATGTTCTGCCACGACCAAGTTTTCAGGCTCACCATGAAACACACGACCCTGCTACATACCTGCCTTGCGCTGCTCTGTGGGACTGTGGCCAGCGCCCGTGCTCAAGAGGTAGCGTATGCTTTCACGAATTACGCGGGCTTGCCCGGCACTGCGGGGACCAACGATGGGCCGCTTGTCAACGCGCGCTTCCACAATCCGGCTGGCCTGGCTGTGAGCCCAGATGGCAGCCTATTTGTGGCTGACCTCTTGAATCACACAGTCCGCCGCATTTCCGCTGCGGGTGTAGTGACTACTTTTGCGGGGAGCCCCGGCCAGAGTGGAAACGTGGATGGCCCAACCGCCATCGCGCGTTTCAACCAGCCATTCTTCCTGGCCTTCGACAAAGCCACGAATCTTTATGTCTCGGACCTGCTCAATCACTCGATCAGAAGAATCACCCCGGCAGGTCAGGTGAGCACGTTCGTTGGCGGCGACGGACAGTTCAATCGCCCGGCGGGAATGGCGTTCGATGCCGGCGGAAATCTCTACGTGGCGGACACTGCCAACCACGTGATCCGTGTGGTCACGCCCGGGAAGGTCGTAGTCACGCTGGCAGGAAAAGTGAGCGATGGCGGAAGCGCGGATGGAGTCGCCGCCACGGCGCAATTTTACTTTCCCAGCGCGCTCGCAGTGGATGCCGAGGCGAACATCTATGTATCCGATTCTGGCAACGACACGGTCCGCAGAATCACCCCCGCGGGTATCGTGAGCACGCTCGCGGGTGCCGCTCTCCGGAAGGCGAGCGCAGATGGAAACGGCCCGGCGGCGCGATTTTACCAGCCCTATGGGTTAAGTTTGGATTCCAAAGGCAACATGATCGTCGCCGATCCGGGGAACCACACAATCCGAAGAATTTCTCCCGCAGGCGAAGTGACCACGGTGGGCGGCCTTCCCGGCCAAGAGGGGAGCGCCGACGGCATCGGCAAGAGTGCAAGGTTCTCGAACCCTTCGTCGCTTGTATTTGGTGCCGCGGGGACGCTCTTCATCACGGATCCGTTCAACCACCGAGTGACACGAGGCACACCAGTGCATCAGTCTCCGAAGTAGCGAACGGTTGTTCCGTCGGTGAACAACCTCCCGGCCAGCGAGCGGCGCTCAATCCGCCCGCTTCTCCCCGGTCAGTTCTGCTTCTCTTTTTTCGTGGCTGCCTTCGGCGCAGGCGTCGCCTTCTTGTCCAAGTTCCGGTTCAAGTCCGCCTCCGCGAACTCCGTCTTCGCGCCGTCTTTCGGCACTTCGAGGCCAGCGCTCCAAAGGATGCCGTTGACCACGAGCTTGCGCTGGCTCTCGTAGCTCCAGCTCTTGTGCAGGTCCGCGCCGGTGAAGCCGAAGCCCCGCCCGCCGCCCGCGCGCTGCTGGGCCCACGCGATGACTTCGTCGCGTCCGTTGTGCTGCTTCGCGTCCGCGCTGGAGCGCGACTTGTCCGGCACCTGGCCGACAATGAGCGGGGCAAAACCTTTGTCCTTCGTCGTGAAGTGGAGGTTGTAGAGCCAGCCATCGCCGGGCGCGGCGAAGGGCTTCACTCCGCGCAACACGGGATGCTCGCCCATCGTTTTTAAATCCATGTCCCAATGTCCGCGGCAGCCGATGTCGCTGAGAAACACGCCGCCGAGCCAACCTTTGACCTTGTCGCTGTCCGGGCCTTTCGGGAAATCCATCCCCTGATGCATCAGCACGAGGCCCGCGCCGCCGTCGAGCAACTGGTTCAGCTTCGCCCAACGTGTCGGCTCGATGAACGGCTGCTTCCCGCCGCCGTCGCCGAAGTAGAGAATGCACTTCGCGCCATCGAGCACCTTCTCGTTCTTCGGCCAGTCGCGCGCCATCACGGGCCAGACGCCGGGCTGCTTCTTGAGCCAGTCCATCAGCAACGCGCACCCGGCGAAGTATTCGTGGGCCATCGCCTTGCTGCTCGGCCCGCCCGCGAGCAGGACAATCTTCGTGAGCTTCGCGTCGGGCGAATCCACCTCCAGTGCCACGCCCGACTGGTCATGCGGGTCAGCGGCGCGGACAGAGATGGACAAAGCGAGGACTAGGGCGCTGCGGAGCAAAAAGTTCATCACGAGATTCAAACCCCAAGCACGCCGTGCGCACAAGCTCGCAGCGGAGTTCGCGCCACGCCCGTGCCGGCGAGTTCAAGTCGCCGGCACGGGGTTTAGACATCGCTCGGGTCCGGGTGGAACTTCGTGCGCAGCCGCATGTCCAACTCATGCACCGCGAGGCTGAGTTCGGCGAAGCGGTCGTAAGCCGTTTCGGCATCGAGGCCCTCGGGGAGTTCACCCGTGTCGAACTTCCGCTTCACGCGCTTGAAACGCCGCGCCAGCGACACTAGCTCGCTCGCATCGCCCAGTTCGCGCAGAAGCCGACGGACTTTCTCCGCCATCTGCCGCGTCTGACGAATCGTCTTCAGCGCGGCGGGCACCTCGACTTTCCCCACTGCCACCGACTTGAAGAGCGCGCACTCGAATTCGCGGCAACGCGTCGGTCGGTCGGCATACGCACGGCATTTCAAATCCGAGCACAACGCGCTGCACGGTTGCGAGAACTTCAGTGAGTTCGCCTCCTCACCTCGGCGGCTACGGAGCGGCAGGCCGAGCGCGCGGAGCTTCTCCGCGTCGTCGCCGGGTTGGAGTTCCACGTCACGGAAGAGCGTGCCATCGCAGCACAAGCCGCAGTGAAGACAGAGAGTGCCGGGCAGGGACACGTTCATGCGGTGTGTGTGGAGTCCGTGGTTGGCAGAGACTTTCGGGTGGACAGGGCTTTGCAAATTGGCGGAAGGGGTAGGATTCGAACCTACGGTTCCAACGAGGCGAAACGCTGATAACGCCAACGTTGATTTCCAACAGGTTAGGTATAGGTGATTTTCAAAAATGCTCAGCGTGATTCTGACTTTGATTCTGACTAAAGGAAGAGTAAAATCACGTTATGTCGAGCACACTTAAGGATTCAAAGGGCCGTAGCCCCTACTGGCTGGCTTGCTTCACGGCTTACGTGGGCTCGAAGCGGAAGCAGTTGAAGAAGAGCACGGCGACGGCAGACAGGAAGCTTGCGCGCCGAATCGCAGATGAGCTTGAGGAGGCCGCAAGGGGCGCGCGCAAGTCGGAGGACATCGAAGCTTTCTTGTCGGGCGTCACCGATCTGCGGGCGCAGCGCGCGGCGCGAACTGCATTTGACGACGTGCTGCGCAAGACGACGGGCGCGGGACTCGGCAGCAAGACCGCACGCGGCTTCATCACCGAATGGCTGGAGCGGAACCAGGACGAGTTTTCCGACTCGACGCGGGAGAAGTATCAGAAGGCTGCCGACCAATTCTTCGCCTCATTGGGTGGGAAGGCCGACGTGCACATGGCCACGCTCCGCCAGGACGACGTGGCGCAGTTCCGAAACGCCGAGGCGAAGCGCGTGTCCAAATGCACCGCGAACCTTGGTTTGAAGATCGTGCGCGGGTTCTTCAAGGCGGCGGAAGAGGAGGGTGTGATTCACAATAACGTGGCGCGGCTGGTCCGCACGGTGCGTGACGACAAATCAGAGCGGATGCGGCGGGCCTTCACGTTGCCGGAATTGAAGCGCGTGCTCGCCAAGTGCGATGACGAATGGCGCTCGCTCGTCCGCTTCGGCCTTTACACGGGCGCGCGGCTCGGCGACAT
>SIBB01000239.1 GCA_009695395.1 Pedosphaera sp.
TGGTCCGCGACGCGATGGAAGACGATGGCCTTGCCGCCGAGCGCGACGGGTCCAGCCCAGCCGGTGCCGAGTTTTTTCTGCCATGCGAGGGGCGGGCCGTCCTTGGGCCACGCGTCGGCGAGGTCGGTGCCGGCGTAGGTGGCGTTGCGCGTGGGGCCGAGGTATTGGGGCCAGTCGGCGGCGGGGAGGCCGGTGGCGAGGAGGATGAGGTGCAGGGCGAAGGGTCGCGCGAACGGATGCATGGCGGCTTGGATACGACAGGACGCGCGGGGAGGCGAGGAAAAGTCAGGCGAAGAGGTGGAGCGCGGACGCGGGCGTCCGCCTCTGTTTACGCGGCGGTGATTTGCCCGCACAAGACTGCGCGGCGCGCGCCGGTGGTCGCGGGGAGGTTGCCGGGCAAGTCAAACCACCGTCGCCAAGCGAGGAGGGCGAACGCGGCTGGCTCGATGGACTTCGCAGGCCAGCCGTGTTCGTCGCTGCGGGTGACGGTGACGTGCTGGTTGAGCACTTTCATCTCGCGCTGAATTGCATTGCACAACGCGGGGTTCGCCGTCCCGCCCCCGGCGAGCACGACGCGGTCGGGTGGCGCGGGGAGATGGAGGCGGTAGTTCAATGCGAGGGAGCGGGCGGTGAACTCGGTGAGCGTGGCGACGAAGTCCTGCGGGGCAAGGCGCAGGCGCTGCATCTCAGCGAGCGCGGGTTGGAGAAACTTCTCGCCGAACAACTCGCGGCCGCTGCTCTTGGGCGGCGCTTGGCGGAGGAAGGGATGGCGGAGCCATTTTTTTAACAGCGGCTCGCAGACTTTTCCCTGGAAGGCGAATGCACCCCACTGGTCACAGGTTTCGCGTCCGTCGGTGAAGTGCCGCATCGCGAGGTCGAGCAGCACGTTCGCGGGGCCGGTGTCGAAGGCGAGGACGCGCGGTTGCGCGCCGCGCCGCCAGTCGAGCGAGGTGACGTTGCTGATGCCGCCGAGGTTGTGGACGCACACGTGCTCGCCGCGCTGGGCGAAGTGGATTTGGTGGAAGAGCGTGGCGAGGGGTGCGCCCTGCCCGCCCGCCGCGAGGTCGGCGACGCGGAAGTTGCTGACGACGGGGACGCGCAGGGACTCGGCGAGGTAGGCGGGTTCGCCGAGTTGCAACGTGGCGGGCCGCGTGCGGTGCGGGTGGTGGAAGACGGTCTGACCGTGCAGGCCGATGAGTTGCGCGCGGTGGCCGGTGGGGTCGTGCTGGGCGGCGGTGGCGTAGAAGCGGCCGAGGTCGTGGTGGAGTTGGGCGAGTTCCCAACTATTGGCCTCACCGCGCGCGGCGAGCTGGAGGCGGCGGTGCAACGGTTTCCGGAAGCTGACGCTCCAGAGGTGCAGGAGTTGCACGCCGGGGCCCACGCGGCAGAGCGCGCAATCCACGCCATCGAGGCTGGTTCCGGACATGATGCCTAGGACGCGAAGTTGCGAGAGAGTGCGGTCGTTCTTCACTTTGGGGCTTTGGTGGTCAATGCTGGTTCAGTTTCCCGGGCGAGCGCCCGGCTGGCAATTATGAAGGTTCTCTTTTTACACGCGCATCACGACGACTATGAGTTCACCGCCGCCGGGACGTTCGAGTTGTGGCGGCGCAAGCTGGGCGCGGACTTCACGGCGAAGGTCGTGGTCTGCACGGATGGCAAGGCGGGGCACCACTTCCGCACGCGCGAGGAAACGGGCGCGCTGCGGCTGCGCGAACAGGCGGCAGCAGCGGCGATAGGCGGGTTTCAGTTTGAGCCGCTGCGCTTGCCGAACGGGGAAATTCCGCGAGAGGCGTGCTTGCGTGTGACGACGGATTTACTCGCGGCGTTGTGGAAGGTGATTCGCGACTTCGAGCCGGACTACTTGTTCTGCCCGCCGGTGGCGAGCGACCCGCGCGCAGGCATCCATGTGGACCACGTGGCCGTGGCGACGGCGGTGCGCGAAGTGGCTTACATGATCAATGTCCCACACGCGTTCACGCCCGAGTATCCGGCGGACGAGACGCAGTCGAAACAGGTGAAGGTGCCGGTGATCCTGAACACCTACGACACCTACCAGTTCGGCGCGAACGCACACGACCTCGCCGTGGACGTGGAGGCGGCGTTCGAGACGATTTGTGACATGACGTGGTGCCACCAGTCGCAGATCGTCGAGTGGATTCCGTGGGTGGGCCGCCACAAGATGGCCGCGCCGCAGAGTCGCGAGGAGTGGCAAGCCGTGTTGCGCGAACGTTTCCTGCGACAGAACCGCGAGCTGCGCTTCAAGTCACAGCGCGCCTTCGAGATGTTCACGGTGACGGCATGGGGCGCGGTGCCGACGACGGAGCAGTTGTTGAAAGACTTTCCGCCCATCACGCCGAAGTTTTCGCACGTGAAGAAGCTGCGGCAGCGACTGGCGCGGTGGGGCAGGGAGTGAGCGACCGCTTCCTGCCGGCTTGCACTCCGTGCACGCACTTGCCACGAAGGACGAAGCAATTGCCCAGCACCGCCGTCCAGATAACCACGCTGCCATGAGATCGCTTCACTACCTCCTGCCGCTCCTCGTGAGCGCTCTCTTCACCACCGCGTTGGCCGATGCCGTCAAAGACCGCGAGGGTGCCGTCCGCAAGGACAAGGCCGAGATGCAGAACGACTCCCGCTGGATTTACAACGACTGGCAAAAAGGCTTCGCCGAGGCCAAGCGCACGGGCAAGCCGCTGCTCGTCGTCCTCCGCTGTGTGCCGTGCTTCTCCTGCATGGGCCTCGACGCCAGCGTGCTCACGTCCACCGGGCTGATGCCGCTGCTCGACCAGTTCGTCTGCGTGCGGCTCATCAACGCCAACGCCATCGAGTTGGCGAAGTTCCAGTTCGACTACGACCTCTCCTTCTCCACCCTCTTTTTCAACGCCGACGGCACGCTCTATGGCCGCTACGGCTCGTGGACGCACCAGAAGGACAAGGATGAGAAAACCACCGTCGGCTACCAGCGCTCTCTCGAAGCCGCGCTCGCCATCCACACCGCGTATCCCGTGAACAAGGCCGCGCTGGTCGGCAAGCAGGGCGCGCCCACGCCCTTCGCCACGCCCATCGAAATCCCGTTGCTCGCCGGCAAATACAAACGCGACCTCGACTGGGAGGGCAAGGTCGTCGGCAGTTGCGTCCACTGCCACCAGATCGGCGATGCCTATCGCTCCTACTACCGCGACCAAGGCAAGCCCCTGCCCAGCGACCTCATCTACCCGATGCCCATGCCGGAAACCATCGGTCTGACACTGGAGCCGGACCACATCGCAAAGGTGCAATCCGTCGCGCCCGGTTCCGTTGCGGCGAAGGCAGGAGTGCAGGTCGGAGATCAATTCTCCACGCTCGGTGGCCAATTACTCCTGTCCATCGCCGACTTCGCGTGGGCACTCCACCGTGCGGGCGAGAGCGGCCCGCTCAACGCCAACGTGACGCGCGCGGGCAAAGCGCAATCCCTCGTGCTGAACCTGCCCGCAGGCTGGCGCTCAAAGGCCGATATCTCCCGCCGCGTCGGCACTTGGCCGATGCGTGCCATGGCCTTCGGCGGCATGGTGCTGACCGACCTCCCCGACGAGGATCGCCGCAAACGCGGGCTCGCCAACGACAAGCTCGGCCTCTTCATCAAGAGCGTCGGCCAATACGGCAAGCACGCCGCCGCGAAGAACGCCGGCTTCCGCAAGGACGACGTGCTCGTGGAGCTTAACGGAAAATCCATCCGTGCCACTGAAGGCGAACTCCTCGGCCAGCTCCTGCAAACAACGAAGCCCGGCGAGAAGCTCAAAGCCATCGTCCTGCGCGGCGACCAACGCGTGGAACTGCTGCTGCCGATGCAGTAAGGGAGAAAGCGAACAGCAGTCAGCGGTCAGCGTAGTCGAGGAGTCCATCTGGCCGCTGAAAGCTGATCGCTGCCCTCTTTCCCCTTCTCAACTTCCCCGCCCCTGTCCACCCTCCGGCATGGACTCACTACTTTTCCCTGGCGGGAAGTTTCTCGGCATCGAGTGGCACGTCTGGAAAATCGTCGGTTGGCTCGGCAACGCCGTGTTCTTCTCGCGCTTCGTCGTCCAGTGGTATGCCACCGAGAAACGCAAACAAGTCGTCGTGCCCTCGGCCTTCTGGTGGCTCAGTCTCACCGGTTCGCTGCTGCTGCTGGCCTACGCGCTCTTCTACCAGAAGGACTCCGTCTTCATCTTCGCCTACGCCTTCACGTGGATTCCCTACATCCGCAACCTCATCATCCACCGCCGCCACAAGCACGCGCACATCCTCTGCCCGGGCTGCGGCCTCAACTGCCCGCCGCAGTCGAACTACTGCCTGGATTGCGGTGCGCCGCTGAAGGTGGAGACAGAAGCCGAAACCGGCACGCCTCAAGCCAGTTGAAAAACCAGCGCCGCTTGGTTGCCCCAGAAGCCTGCCGAGACTGACAGCGCCGAGCGGACTTCCCCCGGCCCGCAGCTCGCGCGGAGCAGGTCCAGCTTCATCTCCGGCGCCAGCGTCTGGCAGTTCGCCGTGCCCGGCAGTCGGCCTTCGCGAATCGCTTGGATGGCAATCACCGCCTCCAGCGCGGCGGACGCGCCGAGGCAATGGCCCGTCACCGCCTTCGTCGAGGAGCACGGCACGCGCGCCGCTGCGTCGCCGAGCGCGAGGCGCAGCGCGTTCGCTTCCGCGCGGTCGTTGAGCACGGTGCCGGTGCCGTGGGCGTTGACGTAGCCCAATTCCGTCGGGGCCATGCCCGCGAGCGTGAGCGCCTCGGTGAGGACGCGGCTCAAGCTCGCGCCCGTTGCGTCCATGCCCACGCGCTCCCCGCCTTCCGCCGCCAGCGCCCAACCGGTGAGTCGGGCGAGGATGTTTGCTCCACGGCGTTGGGCCGAGGCCTGCGATTCCAAGATAAGGAAGCCCGCGCCCTCGCCGAGCACGCTTCCGTTGCGCGCGGCGTCGAAGGGCTTGCAGGTCCGGCGCGGGTCCGCAGCGTGGCCGAGGATGCCGGCCGCGTGAAGCTGCGCGAGGACCAGCGGGTTCAACGGCGCTTCCGCTCCGCCCGCAATTGCCACGTCCACCGTGCCGAGGAGAATTTGCTGCGCCGCCAGCGCAATCGCCGCCGCGCCGGAAGCGCACGTGGCCGAGACGGTCAGCGCCGGGCCGTGCGCGGGAAAGGCCAGCGAGAGCATCCCGCTGATGTTCGCGAGCGAGCAGTGTGCGGCGTCGGAGGGACGCGCGCGACGCGTCAGCCCAGCGGCTAGGGTGTCCGCCAGTTTTCCTACCGCGCCGCGCGACGTGCCGACGAAGATGCCGACGCGTTTCGCCGCGACGGGCTGGGTGTCGAGTCGCGCCGCGCTCCAAGCCTCCAGCGCCGCCGCGTGGGCGAACTGCGCGCTGCGGTCCAGCTTGCGCGTGAGCCGGGTAAGCGGGGGATTCGCCGCGCGGCAGCCGGCGACTTTCAGTCCGGCGGGCGATAGTTCCTCCGGCAGCCAGTCCGCCGGGGATTCGCCGCGCAGCACGGCTTGCCAAAGTTCAGCCACGCTCGCTCCCGCGCCGCAGAAAGCTCCCTGCCCCGTCACGACGACGGGGTTCTCACGGAGCAGTTGTTGGAGCAGCGGCGGGTTCACGCGCGGGGCGGACAGGTAAAGCAAAGCGGCGCCCTTTGCACGCACTTCTCAATCAGATGGAGCGCGGACAACCGCGAAGCCGCTTCATCACCCGTCGCGCAGCCGAGACAAATTCGCCTCCACCAGCCGCCAGATGCCGTCATGCACCGCCTCAATGCTCTGCGTGGCGTCCACTATCTTCACCCGCTCCGGTTCCGCCTCGGCGATCAAGTCAAACCCGTGCTCGACGCGCCGGAAGAACTCCCGGTCCGCCTCCTCGAAGCGGTCGCGCGGCCCCGCAGTTGCCACCTGGCGGGCGAGTCTTCGCGCCTCACTCACCTCGGTCGG
>SIBB01000240.1 GCA_009695395.1 Pedosphaera sp.
CAGTTGGCTTGACCCACGCAGAAGCTGCGTCTTCCACTTTTCCTATCCCCCACTAGAATTGGCCCGTGCCATCCCTGCGCATCCGGCTGTTCCAGAAGGCGGACTTCGTCTTCGCCGACTCGCTGCGCGCACTCGCGGGCTGGAACCAGACTCCCGATGACTGGCTGCGTTTCCTCAACCACCAGCCCGACGGTTGCTTTATTGCTGAGTGGGACGGCCAGCCAGTCGGCACGGCGACCACAACGATCTACGAAGACAAGGTCGCGTGGATTGGGATGGTGCTTGTGCATCCCAACGCCCAGCGGCGCGGCATCGGGCGCGCGCTGCTGGAGCACTGCATCGCGTTTCTGAAGCCGCGCGTCGGCTGCATCAAGCTCGACGCCACGCCGCTGGGAAAAACGCTTTACGCCACGCTGGGTTTCAAGGACGAGTGGACACTGCGGCGGTGGGAGAGCAGCTACGTGGAATTGCCGACGAACCCGATGAGTTTCTGCGTCCGCCCTTGGCGGGATGCCGATGTGGAAGCGATGCGAGTCCTCGATGCCGAAGCCTTCGGTGTCGCGCGTTGGTCTATGGTGGACCGCCTAACAAGGCAGCGGTCACGATGGCATGTCCACGAGACGGTGAAGAAGCGGGTGGTCAGCTTCGGTGTGATGCGGAAAGGAGCACGTGCGCACTATCTCGGTCCGGTTGTGGCCAACTCCATCGCCGCCGCAGGTCCGCTCATCAAGACTCTCGTCCTCGCGCTCCCTAACGAGCCCATCTTCTGGGACATCCCCGACGCCAACACCGGCGCAGTGGAGCTCGCCCAGCGCCTCGGCTTCCAGCCGCAGCGCCCGCTCATCCGCATGTTCCTCGGTGAGAACAAATGGCCCGGCGACCCACAGAAAATCTTCGCTCTCGCCGGCCCTGAAATCGGGTAGCCGCCGAGGTGAGGCGGCGGATTTTCCCTGAGTTACTGGACGGTCCGCCTCCTCACTTCGGCGGCTGCGGGAAAAATCTCTTTGCGTCCTCTGCGCCCTTTCGCGGCTAATCCCTCCATGTCCCACCACGACGTGCTCCTGCTCGGCACCGGGCACAACGCGCTCGTGCTGCAAGCCTACCTCGCCCGCTGCGGCCTGCGCACCCTCGCGCTCGACCGCGCGCCGGAGCCGGGCGGTGGCTTGCGCACGATGGAGAATCCGAACCTGCCCGGCTTCACGCATCACCCGCACTCGTTCTTTCACCGCGCCATCACGCGGATGCCGTGGTTCCGCGACCTCGAACTCGCGCGCCACGGCGTGCGCTACATCGAGCCGGAGCTGAACGTCGCCATGCTGCTGCGTGATGGCCGCGCGCTGGAGTGGTGGACGGACTTCGAGCGCACCGCGGCGTCCTTTGCCGAGTTCTCGCGCAAGGACGCCGACGCTCTGCGTCGCTGGACCGAGGAGTTCCGCCCCATCGTCGAGCAAATCCTGATTCCCGAGGCACAGTCGCCACCGCTGGAGCCGGAGCGCCGCCGCGTGCTGCTTCAGCAGAGCAAGTTGGGGCGCCGCTTGCTCGAAGTCTCCGCGCTCACGCCGCTCGAATTTGTCACGCAGAACTTCGAGCACGACGCCATCCGCGCCGGACTTCTGTTCTTCAACGGCCTGCGCGAGGTGGATCTGCGTCAGCCCGGTTTCGGCCACGCCATCCCTGCCTTGCTCGCGTCGCCCGCGAAGGCGCAGATGTGCGTGGGCGGGTCCGGCAACCTCGCGCGCGGCCTCGTCGCGGACATCACGGAGCACGGCGGCAAAATCCGCTGCGGCGTCGAGCTGAAGCAAATCCTCGTCCGCAACGGTCGCGCCGTCGGCGTCGAACTCAACACGGGCGAACAGCTCACCGCCGACTTCATAGTGTCCGGCCTGAACCCGCAGCAGACGTTCCTCGACCTGCTCCCGCCCGACGCCGTGCCCACGGAAGTTCGCGCCCGCGCCGCTGGCTTCCAATACAATCTCCTCGCCCCGCTCTTCGCGCTGAACGTCGCGCTCCGCGAGCCTCCGCGTTGGGCCGCGGCTGCGCAGCGACCGGAGTTGGACCGCGCGTTCATGTTCATCGTCGGGCTGGAGCGCTTCGGGCAGTTCCACGACATCGTCGCGGCGCACGAGCGCGGCGAGATTCCTGCGCCCGTCGCGTGGGGCGCGTGCCCGACGCTCTTCGACCCCACGCAAGCGCCGCCCGGCCAGCACACCGCCTTCCTCTGGGAGAAACTGCCCTACGCCCTGCGCGGCGACGCGCGCAACTGGGACGCCGCCCAAGCCGCGCACGGCCGCGACCTGCTGGCGACTTGGACCGAGTTCGCGCCGAACCTCGCGGGCAGCGTGCTCGACTCCTTCACGCGCTCGGCCCTCGACACCGAGCGCTCGCTGCCGAACATGACTGCGGGTGACTTGCTGGTCGGCTCGTTTGCGAACGGACAGGTCGGCTGGAACCGCCCGTTCCCCGGCGCGGGCAGCTACCGCACCCCGCTGCCCGGCCTCTACCTCTGCGGCGGCTCGACGCATCCCGGCGGCAACATCACCGGCCTCTGCGGCTACAACGCGGCGCGTGTGCTTGTGGCAGACGCGGGGAAAACGGTGTGGTGGAATCCGCCGGATGCGGAATCGGCGCTGGTGAAACTAGCAGCTACCCATGAAACACGGCAAAGAGGTTTATAAGCAGAGCAGGAAGGCAGGAAAAAAAGCGGTAGGCTTGACCGAGGCTGCTGCCGGTTCCTGCTTTCCTCCTCTCCTAATAAATTCTTTATCGAGGCCTTGGCCGCAGCTCATTTCTTCCCAACCAGCTCCAGCACTGCCGCCGTCATCGCCGTTACGCCGGTTTTGAGCGTCGGCTCCGGGACGGGGGCGAACTTGCTGGAGTGCAGCGAGGGCAGGGTCTTGCCGGTCTTGATGCTCTCGGTCACGGATTCCTTCGTGATGGTGCCGAGCCAGAAGATGCAGATGGGAATCTTCGGCTCGACGCGGCCGTAGAGGCCGAAGTCTTCCGCGCCCATCACGGGTTTCTTCGCGACGATGTTGCCATCGCCGAGCCAGCGGCCGATGCCGCCCATGATGCGCTTGGTGAGCGCGGGGTCGTTGTAGGTGGACTTCGCGCCTTCGTCGGAAACTTCCACGACGGGCAGCAATTTCTCAGGGATGCCGGCAGCGAGCGCTTGGCCGCGCACGATGCGTTTGAGCGCGGCGATGGAGTTTTCCCGCACTTCATCCGAGTAGCTGCGGAGCGTGAGCTGGAGGCGGACTTCGTCGGGGATGATGTTGTGCTTGGTGCCGCCGTGGATGGAGCCGACGGTGACGACCGCCGGGTCAGTGGGCGAGGTCTCGCGGCTCACGATGGTCTGGAGGCCG
This sequence comes from Pedosphaera sp., assembly GCA_009695395.1. Classification (GTDB taxonomy): domain Bacteria; phylum Verrucomicrobiota; class Verrucomicrobiia; order Limisphaerales; family SXTU01; genus SXTU01. The sequence continues at coordinate 3,363 of SIBB01000240.1, forward strand.
AGGATGATTTGCGCGGAGAGGACGATGGGGTCCCGGGTCATGTGCGGCCACGCGCCGTGGCCGCTCACGCCGCGCACGAGGATGTCCACGGTGTCGGCGTTCGCCAGCGCGTAGCCCTCGGTGTGGCCGACTATCCCGGCGGGCAAGTCGCTCGCGGCGTGCAGCGCGAGGCAGAAGTCGGGCCGCGGAAAGCGCGTGTAAAGGCCATCGGCTAGCATCTTCTTCGCGCCGCCGACGCGCTCTTCCGCTGGCTGGCCGATGAAGACAAGCGTGCCGCTCCAGCGGTCGCGCAGCGCGTTGAGCACGCGCGCGGTGCCGATGAAGGAGGTCATGTGGATGTCGTGTGCGCAGGCGTGCATGGTGGGCACCTCGTTGCCTTTTTCGTCCTTCGTGCGGGCTTTGCTGGCGTAGGGCAGGCCGGTTTCCTCCAACACGGGCAGGCCGTCGAGGTCGGTGCGGACGAGCACGGTGGGGCCGGGGCCGTTCTTGAGCACGCCGACGACGCCGTGCCCGCCGACCTGCGTGGTCACGTCGAAGCCGGCTTGCTTCAACTCGTCGGCGACGCGCGCGGCGGTCTTCACTTCTTGGAAGGAGATTTCTGGATTGGCGTGGAGATGCTGATAGAGCGCGAGGAGGCGCGGGAGTTCGGCCTCCACGCGGGCGCGGACGGCGGGTTGGGCGTCAGCGGCGTGGGCGACGGAAGACGCGGCGAGGAGCAGGGACAAGAGCGCGGGTAGAAATTTCATGAGTGGATGAATTGAGCTGGAGCGTAGGAAAGGGCTGGGGCGAGCGCAAGCGGTGGAGCGCTGGTTGCAACCCTTGCTTTGTCGGACCTGCAAAGCCGGTCTGGAGACCGACGCTCCGTCAGACGGGTGCGACCACCGCCTCGTGACCGCTGCTTCCGATGACGCGAACTTGGCTGCCCTTCTCGATGAGGTCGCCTTCGGTGACGACGTCCAGAAGTTCGTTGCCGAACTGCGCTTTGCCGCCGGGCCGGAGCGTCGAGAGAGCGACGCCGACCATGCCGAGATGCTTTTGATGCGCGGCGGTCAAGGCCGCCTCGGTCAACACGCCGCTCGCGCCTTGCGAGACCAGCGCGGGGTAGATGCTGGTCTTGGGCAGCACGCGGCTGAGAATCAAGATGACCACGACCGCGCCGACCGCAGCCAGCACGAGGTCGTTAAGCGGCAACTGCAACTGCGGGAAGGTCGGCAGGCTGGGCGCGCCCGGGTAGATGTCCACCATCGCCATCACCAGCGACACGACGATGAGGACGAAGCCGGACAGGCCCAGCACGAGCGTTCCCGGAAAGAAAAACAGCTCCAGCACCACGAGTGAGATGCCCACGATGAACACCGCCACCCACTCCAGCCCGGTCAGGCCCGCGACGTAGCCGCCGAAGAAGTAGATCGCGAAGGCGCAGATGCCGATGATGCCCGGCAGGCCGAAGCCCGGCGTCTTGAACTCGATGTAGATTCCTGCAATGCCGATGATGAGTAACACCGGCGCGATGGTGTTGACCCACGAGGCGAGCTTCTCCATGCCGCTCGGCTCGATGCGCTTCACCTGCACGGCCTCCAAGCCGAGTTGCTTGAGGAGCGCCTCGATGTTCTCCACCGTGCCGGCGGAGAGGAGCGGCTTGGCGGGCTTGCCGTAGGTGCGGGCAGCCTCTTGGTCGGTAAGCGTCAGGATTTGGCCCTTCTCGTTGATGACCTTGTCGTCGAGTTTGAGTTCCGTGGTCTTCTTCACCATCGCGTCGGCGACGGCGGGGTTGTGGCCGTTCTTCTCCGCGTTGGCCCGCACCAGCGCGCTGATGGCGGAGGACGCCTTGGCCTCCATCGTGCCGCCAATCTCCTGCGCGCCCCCTGTGGGCGAAGCCATGATGGGTGCCGCTGCGCCGATGACGCTCTGTGGGGCCATGTAAATTTTCTGCGTCGCGAAGGAGATGAACGCACCGGCGCTGAACGCCTTCTTGTTCACGAAGGTAACGGTCTGGCCGGGGAACTTGGCGATGATACCGATGATTTCCTCGGTCACGTCCACGCGCCCGCCATTGGTTTCCATGTCGAGGACGAGCACGTCGGCCTTGGCCTCCATCGCCTCCTTCACGCCGCGTCGCACGACGTAGACGAGCGGCGGCATGATGTCGTCGCGGATGGGGAGGACGTAAACCTTCTTTGCCTCCGTCGCGGGAACGGCACCACACGCATTGTCCGGCAGGGCCAACCCGGTGAACAAGACCGTAAAGAGAATCAACCACGTCTTCATGCTCGGAGCATATCGGAGGCATTCGCGGGCCGCAAGCGAGCGGGCAGTGTTCCCGGCGATGGGGCGCAGTAATGTTTATGAACCCGGTGGCTTTTGCCCCTGCGCGTAATCCTGCTCCTGCTCAAGTCTCCAAATCTGGAGGGGAGGATTACGATTAGGATTATGACCAGGAGGAGCTGTCCAACGCCGCCATTGACGAACCCCGACCCTTGCCTAAAATCACCCCCACTGGACCGCCCGTTTCAACTCACAGCCCGAATCTTCCTAT
>SIBB01000241.1 GCA_009695395.1 Pedosphaera sp.
AATAACGCGATTTTGAGTTGAAGATATGAGTGTCACATCCGTTCCCGTCCAGATCGCCGATCCCGTCAACGCGCAGATTCTCACCGTGTCGGAGGATCGCGTGCAGGGCTTTCAGCGCCAGCCGTTGCAGGAGATCGCCCGGCTATCCGGCGTCGAGTTGCCGCTGGTGATCGAGCGCATTCAAGCGATGCTGCGGGCGGGGACGATCCGCCGCGTGCGCCAGACGCTGCTCGCGACGAACCTCGCGCAAGGCGCGCTGGTGGCGTGGGAAGTGCCGCAGGAACAGTTGGACATGGCCTTCGATTACATGTTCCAGAAAGACCCGTTTTCCGGCCACGTCGTGACGCGCTCGACGGACGCGGCTTCGCCCGGATCCACTTACAAACTCTGGACCACGCTCAAGGTGCCGCAGGGGTTTTCGATGACGAAACACTGCGAGTTCCTCGCTGCGCAGACGGGCGCGAAGAAATTCATCCTGCTGCCGGCGAAGCGGCTTTTCGCGCTCGGCGTCGGTCATGTGCGGCGCAAAGGAATGGAGCCGGGCAGCCGTGCCGACGCACCGGCCGACGTGCAGGACGTGAGCATCGTAACGTTGAACGATCTCGAGTGGCGCGTGCTCGTGGTGCTCAAGCGCGAGTTTTCGCCGGAGGAATTGACGCCGGACCTGTGGGCCTCGCGCGCGAAAGAGGCCGGGGTGCCGCTGGAAACGTTCTTCGAAGTCGCCGAGGAGATGAACCGCCGCCGCATCATCGGGCGCTTCTCGACGTTCCTCGAGCATGTGAAGCAGCTTTCCACCGGTGAGCAGGTCACGCGTTACAACGCGCTTTTCCATTGGGCTGTGACACCCGGCCGGGAGATCGAGGCGGGGCGGGAAGTGGGCCGACACCACATCATGACACACGCCTACTGGCGCGAAGGCGGGCCGGAGTTCCGCGACGTGAATGTCATGGGCGTGGCGCACGGCACGGAGAAGGCCGCGGTGCTGGCGCACAAGGCGGCGATCGACGCGCACCTGCGCGAGACCGGCATCGAGATTTTCTACACGAATGTTTTCTGGGGCGGCCGCAGCGAGATCAAGCCGAGCGAGATTTCGCCATTCGCCTACCGCGAGTGGTGCTTCGCGAACGGGTTGGATCCCGAGAAGATGCGCGCCTGACTTAGATGGGTATCGGCGGTCGGATGTCATCCAGCGTCTGAAGGGGGCCGAGTGGTCTGGCCTTGTCTTCGTAGCGTTCGATGCACGGCTGGCCCGACCAGATTTTGTACACGACCACATTGTTGTTCGTGACGATGATGGCGCGGAAGTTCCAACCGGGCTCCTTCGTCTTGCGGCTGAAGGAGAGCGCGTCCGCGAGAGCGTTTCCGCACCGCTCGCTCTTCGTGTAGTTTAGGTCCAACTCGTAGGCGCTGTAGCCCTCGCGCGTCTCGATGAGCTTACGCACTTCGGTCGCCACCATCTCCATCCGCACCGAGTTGTTCGGCACGAAGCGCTGCATCACGTCGAGGCAGTTCAGCATCTTGATGCCCGGGTTCACGAAAGGATCATAACCTAGCTTCTTCAGATCAACCTCGGTGGTTTGGTGCGGAACAATCTGGTCATAGCTCGACTTGGCCTCGCTGAAGCTGTTCCACGGCGATTTCACCGAAGTGGAGTCGGTGGGCAGCGATGTTTTGCAGCCGGAAGGGAAGGCAAGCAGGACGGTTAGCAGGAATAAGGTGGGGGTCGTCTTCATAGTTGGTCCTCCGAAGGGAGCCGGTCCAAGCCGCAGTCCAGTTTCCGGAGGCTGGGGGTGCCATCCGATTGGTGCAATATAGTCTGGAAACGGAAGGGCGCAACTGAGGTGCTCCATTTTGTTGATGAATCAACAATTGATTCCGTTGGGCCTGCTTGGCTTCAGATTGAAGTCCGGCTTGTTCGCGCGGCTTGCGGAAGAGGCGCCTCTCACCGGAGCATTCCCAGTAGAGGCTTGACCCCACCAAGGCCCGCGTCTAAAGAGACGCCCGTTGACGGCATTGTTGCCGCGCATCCAGACCAAGAACACAGAGACATTGTTTCCTATGAGCGATAACAAGCCCGAGCAGGCCCACGACAGGAGCGAGAAGAAGATCAACCGGTTCGAGTTGATGAGCGGTTTGACGCTCGCCATCTTCGCCGCCGTGCTGGCTTTGAATGATCTGGCCGCCGGCAAGTTTGGCGAGGACGAGTTGAAGGGCACGAACGAGAAGGCCAGCGCGTTGTCGTGGTATCAGTCCAAGAGCATCAAGCGCAGTCTGCTCGAGGGGCAGAAGGACATGGTGAGCGTGCTCATCGATGGCGGCGCGGTGAAGCCCGAAGCCGCCGAGGCGATGAAGAAGATGGGCGAGAAGTTCGACAAAGACATCGTCCGTTACAAAAAGGAGATGAAGGAGATCATGCTTGGCTCCAAGACGGTCGGCGAAAAGGAATGGGCGCAGGACATGGATGGCAAGATGGGGCAGGTGAAGGGCGCTAAGGAATGGGAGGCCGAGGTGGCCAAGCTCAACGACGCCGGCGACCGTTTCGATCTCGGTACGCTCTTCCTGCAGCTCTCGCTTGTGCTGGGTGCCGTCTCGCTCGTGCTCTCCGAAGAGAAGATGAAGCGCGCGTTTTACGGCTGCATGCTGACGATGGGCACCATCGGCCTTATCTGCAGCATCACCGCTTTTCGGTTGCTGCCTTGAGTTCAGGCTTGAATGACCGCGCCCGTTTTGATTGCATCACGCGCTATGAATTGGAAGCTGCCAACCCTCCTCGCGTCCGCGTTGTTCACCGTGTTCCTCTCCGGCTGCGCCACCACGCTCGATGGCCAACTCAAGGCCGGGCTGCCTTTTGTCACCGACAAGATCGTGAGCCGTTACGAGCGCGCTCCGCAGCAGGTGATTGATTCGGTGAAGAAAGCCCTTGCTCATAACGGCGTGATCACGAGCGAGAACGCCCTCTCCGGCGTCGTCAGTGCCCGTGTGGACACGCGCTACGTCTGGGTGAAGATCGAAAAGGTCGGCGACAATCTCTCGCAGGTCACCGTGCAGGTCCGCACCAAGTGGGGTGATTCGGATCTCGTCACCGCCTCTGACATCGACAAGCAGATTGCGTTGAATCTGAAATAATTTGTGGTAACTCCGCGAAGGCGCCGATGACCTCGGCGCCTTTTTCTTTTTCCCATCGAAGGATGTTCAAGCCTGCTCGCGATGACCGCGGCGCGTCAGCTTGATCTGCGCTTCATCGGCCAGCGCAGTGTTGGGAAAGAGGCCGATGATTCGTCCCAAAGTCCCGCGTGACGCCGCGTCGTCGCCTTCGTGCGCCTGCCAATCCGCGAGCCACTGCAGCCAGCGTGCGATGTCCTTCGGCATCTGGTGTGGCGTGGCGATGAGCTTCTCCAGCTCGGCCTGCGCCGTGGTGAGGTCGCTGTGGCGTTCAAAGTAAGCGCGGGCGAGCTGTTCGCGCGTGGCGTTGTCGAGCGGATGCCGCGTGAGTTGTTTGATGCAGTCGGAAAGGAACGTGCCGGCGTCCGCGGCTTCGTCCGGATCGGCGGCGGGGTCCAGCCGTGCGAGCCGTTGCGCCGCGCGGAATGCGGCGAGTGAATCCGGGCAACGCTCGATGATGCCGCGGAACGAAGCAGCTGCCGCGGCGGTGTCCTTCGCATATTTCAACTGCCAATCCGCCAGCGTGTTCAACGCGATGGCGATGTTGTTCGGCGAATGATCCGGTTTCGCAAGCAGGTCGTGAACAATCTCGTGCGCGGCGGCGAGGTCGCGGCGATCTTCGGCGTGGATGGCCGCGAGCAGCATTCGCCCCTCGAAATCATTCGGGAACTGCGCGAGTTGGGTTTGCACCTCGGCGATGGCGGCGGCGGTTTGGCCTCGCGCGCGTTTGCCTTGGGCGAGTGAGTAGTGCGGGTGCGGCGTGTGGTCGCCGCCGCCGTGGGTCATGCCGAGGAATTTGGCGGAGATGAATTCGGAGATGTCGCCCGTCCACGTCAGCGAGAGGATCACCGCGCAGAAGACGACGACGAACGGCGCGAACGGCCCGAGACTGAGGCCCGCCCACGCGAGCAACACCATCAGGCCGGTGATGGCGAGTTTCTCGGGAGGGCCGTTGGAATCGTCAATGCTGCGCTTGCGCCAGCGGTTGAAGAGCCACGCGCCGATAGCGGCGATGGCGAGCCAGATCACGACCAGCAGCGCGATCTCAGCCGCACGCTTCATTGCGGTTTCGCCGAAGGGGCAGGGGACACCGGCATCGCGGATGGCTCGGACTTCAGCGGCTGCAGATCGAAGATGATTGTGGTGCGCGTGTCGGCCTGCTCGTTGCGGATCTCCATCTCCTCGAGCTGCCACTGGCCTTTGACCTTCCTGAATTTCTTCGGCGCGAATTCCTTGAGCAGCTTGTTGTCGGAATCATACGCGTCGGCGTGGACGATCCCGAGCGTGTCGTTGTCAATCCACGTCACGACGCGGTGATACGCGCTGGGCGCGGGGTTCGGGTTGATGCTCTCCAGCACGCGACAGGCCTCGCCGCTGCGCAGTTCCTTGCGGAGGACGCGTTGCTCGGGCCAGTGGAAAAAAGCGAGACCGAGATCGGCGAACCAATAATCCGAGCCGGCGAAAGGGCGCATCGTGTCATTGCCGGTGATGGCCGCGAGCGGTTTGGATTCATCCGCGCCGGTGCGGACGAGATAGCGGCTCGGCTGATTGGGCGCGTGGTACACGGCGAGCGTCGCGATGTGGCCGTTGGTGGTGCGGGCGATATACCAACTCGACCAGTTGGTGGTGCTGACGAGCGTGCGGAACTCCACGCGCAATTCGCTGCGGCGGCCTTTCGCATCGCGCATCCGCAGCGCGGCGCTGTTCGTCACACTTTCGCGGGGTTGAAGCGCGCGCAAGTCCGCAGCCAGCGCACGGCCCAGCGCGATTTGTTCAGCGGGATCGGTGACCGGCTCGGCCGCCGCAACGAAGACGACGCAGAGAAAAGCGGGGAGGAACGACGCGCGGCTCATGGCATCTTCACATGGACGGTGGCGCGCTCGCCCTTGCGTCCGCTGATGACGATGCTGCCTTTTGCGTCCGAGGCGGGCGTGCAGCCGCAACCCGTCTGCGACTGGAACGTGGCCTTGCGCGGGCGGAGCCCCCGCCAGACGAAGGCGCCCGCCGTCAAGGTCACGATGGTCAGGGCCGTTGCCTGTTGCCAGTCCATGAATGGACGATAGAACTCTTCCGGCTGTGGCGCAACGGCGTTGTGTTCGCGGTTGGCAAAGGGAGGCACGGCATTTACGCTGCTCCCATGCAGGGAGAGATTTTCCGCCATCGCCATCGTGTGACCTACGCCGAGTGCACCGTCGGCAACCACATCTACTACGCGCGTTACCTTGATCTCTTGGAGGCGGCTCGCGGCGAGTTGTTCCGTGCCGCCGGTGTGCCGCTGCTGAAGTTGCAGGAAGCCGGGATAATCTTCCCCGTCGTCGAGTGCCATATGGAATACAAGGCCCCCGCGCGTTACGACGATGAACTGGTGATTGAAGTCCGGCTCACCGAGTTGGGCCGCATCCGGCTCGGCTTCAGCTACCGCGTACTGCGCGGCGAGACACTGCTGGTGCGGGGGATGACCCAGCATGTCTGCACCACACTCGATGAGAAACCCCAACGCCTCCCGCCCGAGTGCGTTGAGGTGCTCGGGCGTTATCTGAACTCTGCCGAAGGCGAAAGATAACGCCGCCGCCCTGCCGCCGTATCACCGCGACCCGGCGGACCGCTTCATCATTGCCGCCGCCCAGCGACTGCGACTGCCGGTGGTGACAGTGGACCAGCGCTTCGCTGCCTACGGCGTGGAATTGGTCCACTGACACGGCTCGGGGGGGG
>SIBB01000242.1 GCA_009695395.1 Pedosphaera sp.
CCCCGTCCGTTACTACTTTCATGGCAGCGGGGTTCCCGGGGCGGTGACGCGCGTCGCGAGCGTGCAGACACCACAGGCCACGGAGGGCGGCGCTTATCGCAGCATTGAGGGCTGGACCGGACCCGATGCGCGCGCGACCGAGGCGAAGGGCATCGCCTTCCCGCAACTCCTCGCGCCCGTGGATGATCTGCCCCCCGCGACCTTGATCACGAGCATCCAGACTTCGGGTGGCCAACGCACCGTGCGCGGGGTTTCCCACGACAACGGCGAGATCGCGACCGTCTCCGTCAATGGCCGCCCCGCCACCATCACCACGCAGCACGCCGGGGTCGCGGACTGGATCATCACGCTCGCGGCCCCGGCCGACGGTCGTTACCTCGCCCAGGCCACCGACCGGGCCGGCAACGCCGAGCGGATGCCGCACAAGGCCACGCAAGTCCCCTGACCTGATTGCGGGCCATCACCGGTCCAACAGCCACGGCACGCCGACCGCCTCGCCCAGCCCGCGCAACGTCCGGCACAGTTCCTCCGAGAGCGGGATGCCGTCGCGCGTGCGAACCGCGAGTTCCGACTGCTCCGGGTCTCCCGCCACCAGCACCGCCTGGCTTTCGTCCGCACGCCGCGTCCCCCGCAGTGCGGCCAGCATGGCATCAAGTCCCGACTCGAACTCGCCTTCATCCGTGAACGCCTTCGGGTCCAGCGCGAGGAAGAAATGGCCGACGTTGTGCCGGGGCGCGTCGGGATGTTCCTGCGGACGCGTCGCCGCGAAGAACGAACCGCTCAAGGTCGTGGACAACACCTCCACCATCGTCGCCAGCCCGTAGCCCTTGTGGCTGCTCATCTCCGGTAAGCCGCCCAACGGCGTGAGCCGGATGTTTTTCACCGCCGCCGCCGCGTCCGTGAGCGGCTGGCCCGTCGCGTCCATCGCCCAGCCGGGGCGCAGTTCCTTCCCGTGCCACGCGGCCAGCTTCACCTTGTTGAACGCGACCGTGCTCGTCGCCATGTCGAGGCAGAAGGGCGGCCCTACCTTGCCCGGCGCCGCGAAGGCAATCGGGTTCGTCCCCAACATCGCGTCCGCACCGAACGTCGGCACGATGCCCGGCCGCCACGTCGCGCAGGTGACGAAGCCAATCAAGCCGCGCTCCGCCGCCATCATCGCGTAAGCGCCCGCGGCTCCGAAGTGGTTCGAGTTCCGCACCGAGACGACCCCCACGCCGCACTTCGCGGCCTTCTCGATGGCCAGTCGCATCGCGCGTTGCGAGGGCAGGTGGCCGAGGCCGCCGTCGCCATCGAGCAGCGCCGTCACTGGCGTCTCCCGCACCACCCGCACCTGCGGGCGCACCGTGAGTTTGCCGGAGCGGCGATACTCGTCATAGAGCGTCATCGTGGAGACGCCGTGCGACTCAATGCCCCGCAAGTCCGCGTAAAGCATCACCTCCACCGTCGCCGCGATGCTGTCGTCATCAAGCCCCCAAGCGCGGAGGATGGCGGCAGCTTGGGCGGAGAGCTGTTCAGCGGGAATGTTCACGCCTTAAACTTCGCCGCCAACGCCTCCGTGCCGCGCGCGAGGATTCCCAAATCCGAACCCACCGCCACATACGTGCAGCCTAGCTTGAGCCAGTGCCGCGCGTCCTCCTCCACCGGCGCGAGGATACCTGCCGCCTTGCCGGTCTTAAGGATGCGCGGCAAGGCCGATTCAATGAGCGCCTTCACGTCGGGATGCCGGTTGTTGCCGAGATGGCCCATGTCCGCCGCCAAGTCGCTCGGGCCGATGAACAGCCCGTCCACGCCGTCCACCGCGCCGATGGCTTCAATCTGACTAAGGGCCGCGCGTGTCTCGAGTTGCACCAGCACGCAGACTTCGTCGTTCGCGCGCTCATAGTAGTCCGTCACCCGGCCCCACTGATTCGCGCGGTGCGTCACCGCGACGCCACGCAGCCCCTGCGGCGGGTAACGCACGGCGCGCACGGCGGCGCGGGCTTCGTCCGCGTTCTGCACCCACGGCACGAGGAAGTTCTGCGTGCCGATGTCGAGCAGGCGCTTGAAAAGAATCTCATCGTTCCACGCCACGCGCACCACGGGAGCGGCCGTGCCGCCGACGCACGCCTGCAAGTGATTGAACACGGCGGGCAGCTCGTTCGGCGCGTGCTCGGTATCAATCAGCAGCCAGTCGAAGCCCGCGCCCGCGACGACCTCCATCGCGAGGTTGCTACACAGGCTGCTCCACAGCCCGATTTGCGGACGACCCGCGCGGAGGGCTTGTTTGAAGGGGTTCGGCGGCAACGTGGTTTTCATGGTGAAAGCTTCGCCGGGAGAAACACCGCCGCTGGGAAACACGCAAGGAGTTTCTCGGTTTGGGGTGAAGCGCCGCGCTTGCCCCCCTCCTCGTGAACGTGCTACGGAACGTTGTGCCGGCATCCCGACTTTTACCCGCCTACCGCCCCATTCGAAAACCCCGCCCTGCCCCGGCGGATTTCGAGGACCCCTCGCTGCCGCCCCGCGACCCGCTGCGCTGGCTCAAGCTCGCCACCACCATTGTTGAGCAAGCTTCGCGCGAGCGCCCCGCTGACACGCTGCTGCGCCAGCACTTGCGCGACGCCGGCCGACTCTCCAACGAAGACGCCGCGCAAACGAGTCAAGCCGTCTTCGCCTACTTCCGCTGGCTCGGCTGGCTCGACACGACGCTCAAGCTCGAATCCCAAATCCGCAGCGCGCTCGAATTCACCGCCAAATACGCCGCCAACCCGAAGTCCTTCCGTGACGCGGACCTGCTCGCCCGCACCTTGCCCCCGTGGGTGAACGACGCCGTGCCCGTCAGCGCGGCGTGGGTGCGCACCATCCAAACCGAGCCGACGCTCTGGCTCCGCGTGAAGCCCGGCCGCCTCCAAGCCCTCGCGCAAGTCCTCGGCCACAACCGCACCTGTCCACTGCCCGACGCACTCGCCTACTTCGGCGAGGAAGACCTCTTCCGCCGCCCCGAGTTCCACGCCGGCGAGTTCGAGATTCAAGACGTGGCTTCGCAAGCCGTCGGCATGGTCTGCGGCGCAAAGCCCGGCGAGACGTGGTGGGACGCGTGCGCCGGCGAGGGCGGCAAGACGCTTCACCTCTCCGTGCAAATGCAGGGCAAGGGGATGATTTGGGCGAGTGACCGCGCTGAGTGGCGGCTGAAGAAACTCAAGCTCCGCACCGCCCGCGCGCAGTGCTTCAACTACCGCGCAGCGCAGTGGGAAGGCGGCGCGAAGCTCCCCACCAAGACGCGTTTCGACGGCGTGCTGCTGGACGCTCCCTGCACCGGCCTGGGCACCTGGCAGCGCAACCCGCACGCGCGCTGGACCGCCACGCCCGAAGACGCGCGCGAACTCGCAGCAGTGCAGACGCAGCTCCTCCACCACGCCGCGCCCGCCGTGAAGCCCGGTGGCAAATTGATTTACTCCGTCTGCACCTTGACCCGCGTCGAGACTGAGGAAGTGGCCGCCGCGTTCCAAGCCGCGCACCCGGAGTTCACGCCGCTGCCGCTGCCGAACCCGTTCCAGACGCACAAGCCGGCACAGGCACAACACTGCCTCTGGCCGCAGGGAACGGGCGGCGGCGGGATGTTCATCGCGAGTTGGCGGCGAACTGAGCAGGTCGAAGTTTCACCCCCGACTGCTGCGCCCTTATCCCCGCAGTGACGACAGGCATCCTCGCCTGCCGCACCTTCACGGAATCACGTTGATGGTGTGCAGCACGTCCTGCTTCAGCTCAGCACCGTCGGCGGTCTTGATGCGGAATTTCAGGAGCTGCTGGTTCACGACCTTCAGGTCCGTGATGGCGAGCGTCACCGTCTTGCCATCGGCGGAGAGCTTGGCGGCGGTGATGTCGAGTTTGTCGTGGCCCTTCTTGTCAGGGTTCTCCACGGAGAACTCGGGCGAGCCGTAGTTGCTCGTGCGTTGGTAATTCCACCGCTCGCCAGCGTAGTTCTGCGCGTCCTCGGCGGTGGGCTTATCGAGCGGCTGCGTGAAGGTCAGCGCGACGCCGGCCTTCGTGACGTTCAGCTTCGCGATGGAGACGACGGGCTTGCCGGTGTAGCGGATGCGGTCGAAGCCGCCGTCCTTGGCAGCGTTGCTCTGCCAGCCCTTCAAGCCGGCGTTGTAGAGCTGACCGTCCACGGGGTTGAAGCGCGGGCGCATCGCCGAGGAGGTGAGCTTAACGGGAATCTTCACCACGCCGCCCTGCGGCTGGTCGCCGATGAATTCCTTCAGCACGAGGTAGATGCTCGACTGCCCGTAAGAGCAGTGTAGCAGCTCGCCGCTGAACGGACCCCACTTCGTGCTCGTGACCCACGCCTGCCCGCCGCCGGAGTTGTCCCAGCTCTTCGCGAGCCAGCAGAGCGGCTGGCGGAAGGTCTTCACGTCGCGGCCGTGCGAGAGGTCCTCGACGCCGTAGAAGCCGCCGGGCTTGACCCAGTTGATGGGGCACATCGGCACCCAGGTGCCCTCGTTGTCGCCGGTGGTGATTTCGCCGTTCGGCCCGATGCCGATGCCCGTGGGCGCGCGCAGGCCGGTGGCGACGACTTCCAGCTTGTGCCCGTATTTATCAACCTTCAGCAGGCAGCCCGCGTGCGCGGAAATCTCGCCGTTGCCACCGCCGCCGCCGAAGCCGCGACCGCCGCCCTTCACCGGGCCGGCCTTGGCCATGTAGAAGTTGCCGTCCTTGTCCGTGTGCAGGTCGAAGGTGAACTCGTGGAAGCCGGGCGAGCTGGTGATGTCGTCGTTGAAGGTCTCGTAAACATCGCACGAGCCGTCGCCATCGAGGTCGCGGTAGCGGGTGATCTGGTCGCGGCCCGAGGTGTAGATCACGTCGTCCACGATCTTGAGTCCGAGCGTCTCGAAGCCGCCGCTGGCGAAGCGTTTCCAAGTCAGCTTCTCCAGCTTGTCGTCAATGCCGCTGACAATCCACACGTCGCCGTCCCACGTGGAGAGCGCGGCGCGCTTGCCGTCGGCGAAGAAGTCCATGCCGCCGAAACGCACGCGGCGGTTCCACGGGTTCGGAACGGGCGGCGTCAGCACGTCCTGCACGTAAGCGCCATCCGGCGTGCTGCTGGCGGCGAGGACGCCCTGCATGACGACGGGTTCAGGCCAGTGGGCGGTGCCGGACTTCTGATAATCAGCCAGTGCGGGCTTGCCGAAGGTATGACCGGCGAGCTTCGCGTCGTTCGCTGTCTCACCATGCCAGACGGCTACGCCGAAGGTCGCGGGGGCCGCGCCGGCAGGAATGCGGACGCGCACCTGCCCGTTCTCGGAGAGTTCGAGTTTGAACGTCTTCGGCGCACCGATCAACTCAGCGAATGTGGTCTGCGCCGGGATGGCGTATTCCTCCTCCACTTTCTTTCCGTCCTTCGTGACTTGGCGCTTCGCCTTGGCCTCCGGCGCGCGGAGCACGGCGCGGTTGCCTTCGACCGTCGCCTTACCGCCCTCGACTTCGCACACGGCGAGCACCAACTCCTTCGCATTCTTCCCGAGCTGGAGGGTGCGGACAAACGCTACTTGCCCGTCCTTCTCCACCGCGCTCGGCCGCTCCACAACGCGCGTCCCAAGCACGTTGTAAACGAGCGTCACCGTCATGCCGTTGACGTGGAGCGCCTCGACGCGGCCCCAGGCGCGCGGCAGCGGGCCGTAGGGTTCCTTGCGCGGGTCCTTGAACGAGCCGCTCGCGTCCGCCCAACCGGGCTGCACGCGCAGGCCGAACTGCTGCTCACCGACCATCTCCGGGTGCCCACCGTGCGAGCCGTCGAAGGTCACGCCCTTGGCCGAGACGAAGCCGCCCGTCCAGCCTGCGGTCCAGCGGAGCAAGTC
>SIBB01000243.1 GCA_009695395.1 Pedosphaera sp.
GAAGCAGTTGGACAACTTCCGTCAGGAACTCACCGAGGGCGGCGGGCTCTCGTCGTATCCGCATCCTTATCTGATGCCGGACTTCTGGCAGTTCCCGACAGTCTCGATGGGCCTCGGTCCCATCGGCTCCATTTACCAGGCGCGGTTCAACCGCTACCTCAAGGCACGCGGCTTCCTCAAGGGCGAGGAGTCCAAGGTCTGGTGCTTCGTGGGCGACGGCGAGAGCGACGAACCCGAATCGCTCGGCTCCATCACGCTCGGTTCGCGCGAGAACCTCGACAACCTCGTCTGGGTCATCAACTGCAACCTCCAGCGCCTCGACGGCCCGGTGCGCGGCAACGGCAAAATTATCCAGGAACTCGAAGCGCTCTTCCGCGGCGCGAGCTGGAACGTCATCAAGGTCATCTGGGGCAGCGATTGGGACGACCTGCTCGCCCGCGACACCACCGGCCTGCTACTCAAGCGCATGGAAGAAGCGGTGGACGGCGATTATCAGAAATACACCGTCGAGCCGGGCAGCTACATTCGGAAGCATTTCTTCGGCAAGTATCCCGAGCTGCTGCCGCTGGTGCATCACCTCACGGACGAGCAGCTCCGCAAGCTCATGCGCGGCGGCCACGACACTCGGAAAGTTTACGCCGCCTACAAGGCCGCGACCGAGCACAAGGGTTCGCCCACCGTCATTCTCGCGAAGACCATCAAGGGCTACGGCCTCGGCGAGGCGGGCGAAGGCCGCAACATTTCCCACAACCAAAAGAAGATGAACGAGAAGGAGCTCCGCGAGTTCCGCGAGCGCTTCAAGGTTCCCATCGGCGACGACGAGATTGCCGAGATGCCCTTCTACCGGCCCGCGCCCGACAGCGCGGAGACGAAGTATCTGCTGGAGCGCCGCAAGAAACTCGGCGGCTTCCTCCCGAAGCGCATCGTCAATGCCCCGCCGCTCACCGTGCCGAAGCTCGAGTTCTTCGCCGACACCTTCAAAGGCTCCGGCAAGTCGGTGGCCTCGACCACGATGGCCTTCGTCGGCCTCCTGCGCGGCCTGCTGAAGCACCCCGGCGTCGGTCGCAACATCGTCCCCATCATCCCCGACGAGGCGCGCACGTTCGGCATGGACGCGCTCTTCCGCGAGGTCGGCATCTACGCGCACAAGGGCCAGCTCTACGAGCCGGTGGACAAGAAATCCCTGCTCTATTATCACGAGACCAAGGACGGACAGATTCTCGAAGAGGGCATCACCGAGGCCGGCTCGATGGCGTCGTTCATCGCGGCGGGCACGGCTTACGCCACGCACGGCGTGAACATGATTCCCTTCTACACCTACTACTCGATGTTCGGCTTCCAGCGCATCGGTGACCAGATGTGGCTGGCCGGCGACATCAAGGCAAAGGGCTTCCTCCTCGGCGCGACCAGCGGCCGCACCTCCCTCAACGGCGAGGGTCTCCAACATCAAGACGGCCACAGCCTCCTGCTCGCGAGCACCATCCCGACGTTGATGGCCTACGACGCAGCCTTCGCCTACGAAGTCGCCGTCATCATCGCGGAAGGCCTGCGCCGGATGTATCAGGAAGGCGAGGAAATCTTCTACTACCTCTGCCTCTACAACGACAACTACGCGCAGCCCGCGATGCCCGCCGGCGTCGAGCAAGGCATCCTCGACGGCCTCTACAAGTTCCGCCCCGGCGCGACCAGCAAGGCGCACAAGGCCCACCTCATCGGCAGCGGCCCCATCATCAACAGCGCGATGCGCGCGCAGGAAATCCTCGCCGAGCGCTACAACGTCTCCGCTGATGTCTGGAGCGCGACGAACTACAAGCTGCTCCGCAACGACGCGCTCCGGTGCGAGCGTTGGAACATGCTCCACCCGACCGAGCCAGCGAAGAAGCCGCGCGTCACCGAGTTACTGGAGAAGGAGCAAGGCGTCTTCGTCGCTGTGTCCGACAACATGAAGATTGTCCCCGACCAGATTGCGCCCTGGGTTCCTGGCGGCCTCACCACGCTCGGCACCGACGGCTTCGGCCGCAGCGACACGCGTGAACGGCTCCGTCGCTTCTTCGAGGTGGACGCGGAGCTGACCGTCATCGCCACGCTGCACGCGCTGGCGAAGAAAGGTGCCATCGAGCGCACCGTCGTCGCCCAGGCGATCAAGGACTTGAACGTGAACCCCGAGAAACTCGCGCCGGTTCTTCTCTGAGCCATCCTGTTCGCAAATCCCCCACCTGAATTTATGGACGTTAAACTCCCCAACCTCGGCGAAGGTGCCGACTCCGGCACCGTCGTCAACCTGCTGGTCAAAGCGGGTGACACCGTCACCGCCGGCCAAGGCCTCCTCGAACTCGAAAGCGAAAAAGCCGTCGCCACCATCCCCGCTCCGGCGGGCGGCGTGGTTGGCCAGATCTTCGTGAAGCTCGGCGACAAGGTCAGCGTGGGCCAACGCCTGATCTCCCTCGGCGACACCGCTGCCGCACCCGCCGCCGCCCCGGCCCCGGCCGCTGCCAAGCAGGCCGCAGCCCCGCCCATTGCCGCACACCCCATCGCCGAACTGCCGCCCGCGCAACCCGGCGTGGAACCCACCGCCTCACCTTCCATCCGCCGCATCGCGCGCGAGCTGGGCATTGACCTCACGCAAGTCCGCGCGAGCGAGCGTGGCGGTCGCATCGTGATGAGCGACGTGCGCGCTTACATCGCGCAGCTTCAGAGTCTGGCCGCCGCTCCGAAGGCCGCACCCGCCGCTGCCGTGGCCGAGAAGCCCGCCGTGGAGAGCGTGGACTTCTCCAAATGGGGTGAAATCTCCAAGAAGCCCATGTCCATGCTGCGCAAAGTCATTGCGCGCCGCATGACCGAGAACTGGAACGCCATCCCGCACGTCACGCAGTTCGACGAGGCCGACATCACCGCGCTCTTGGAGCTGCGGAAGAAGTTCGCGCCCGCCTACGAGGCCAAGGGCACGCGGCTCACGCTGACTTCCTTCGCGCTCAAAGCCGTCGCCGCCACGCTGAAGAAGCATCCCATTTTCAACAGCTCGCTCGACGAGGTAGCCAACGAAATCGTGCTCAAGGAATACGTCCACCTCGGCCTCGCCGTGGACACCGACGCCGGACTCATCGTCCCCGTCCTCCGCGACGCGGACAAGAAGAGCCTGCTGGAGTTGTCCAAGAGCATCGAGGAGCTGGCGAAGAAAGCCCGCGACCGCAAGGTGTCTGCCGACGAGCTCAAGGGCGGCACGTTCACCATCTCGAATCAGGGCGGCATCGGCGGCGCGCACTTCACGCCCATCGTCAACAAGCCGGAAGTCGCCATCCTCGGCCTCGGCAAGGGCGCGTTGCAAGCCGTCGTGCGCGAGAAGCAAATCGTGCAGCGCATGATGCTCCCCATCGCCATCAGCTACGACCACCGCGTGATTGACGGCGGTGCCGCCGCGCGTTTCACCGTGGACCTGCTCGCAGCTCTGGAAGGCTTCAAAGAAGCCGACGTCACCCTTTAATCCAACACCCTCTCCCAAACATGGAACCGACCAAGACAGACCTCGTTGTAGTAGGCGCCGGCCCCGGCGGATACGCCGCTGCGTTCTACGCCGCTGACCTCGGCAAGAAGGTGATTCTCCTCGAACGCGACCCGAAGCTCGGCGGCGTGTGCCTGAATCGCGGCTGCATCCCCTCGAAGGCGCTGCTCCACGCGACCCACACCATCAGCGCGGCGAAGGAGTCCGCCCATCGCGGTATCACCTTCGGCGCACCGCAAATCGAGTTGGACAAGCTCCGCGCGTGGAAGGACTCCATCATCGCCAAGCTCTCCGGCGGCATCACGCAGCTCGCGTCGAAGCGCGGCGTCACAGTCATCCACGGGCGCGGCTACTTCGAGGACTCCAACACCCTCCGCGTCGAGACCGAGGCTGGGCAGCAGTTCATCACCTACGACCACGCCATCGTCGCCGTCGGCTCGAAGCCCGCCTTGCCCAAGGCCTTCGACCTCGGCAACCCGCGCGTCATGACCTCCACCGAGGCGCTGGAGATTGAGGAGATTCCCGAGACGCTGCTCATCATCGGCGGCGGCTACATCGGCATGGAACTCGGCACCGTCTATGCCGCCCTCGGCAGCAAAATCACCGTCATCGAGGCGCTGGATAACATTCTCCTCGGGGCCGACGCCGACCTCGCGCGGCCCGTGATGGCTTACGCGAAGAAGAATTTCTCCGAGGTGCGCCTAAAGGCGAAGGTCCTGAAGATGTCCACCGCCGGGAAGCAAATCAAAGTCATCTCCGAGCACGAAGGCCAGCCGAAGGAAGAACTCTACGACCGCGTCCTCGTCTCCGTGGGCCGCTCGCCGAACAGCGAAGACCTCGGCCTCGAAAACACCAAGGCCAAGCTCGACGAAAAAGGCTTCCTCATCGTCAACGACCAGCAGCAGACCAGCGACCCCGCCATCTACGCCATCGGCGACATCGCGGGTGGCGTGCTGCTCGCTCACAAGGCGTCGCGGGAGGCCCGCACCGCCGTGGAAATTATCACCGGCGAATCGAGCGGCGCGGACAAAGCCATCATCCCCGCCGTTGTCTTTACCGACCCCGAGGTTGCGTGGTGCGGCCTGACCGAGGCCGAGGCGAAGGCCAAGGGCATCGAAGTCACCGTGGCGAAATTCCCGTGGGGCGCGAGCGGACGCGCGCTGACCTTCGACCGCACCGACGGCCTGACCAAGCTCATCATTGACCCGGCGACCGAGCGCGTCCTGGGCGTGGGCATCGTCGGTCACGGCGCGGGCGAACTCATCGCCGAAGGCGTGCTCGCCGTCGAGATGGGCGCGACCGCGAAGGACCTTTCCCTCTGCGTCCACCCGCACCCGACCCTCTCCGAGACGTTGATGGAAAGCGCCGAAGTCTTCTACGGCCACGCCACCCACGTCTTCGCGCGGAAGAAGTAGCGTGTAGTTTCAACCGCCATCCAACCCGCGCAGATAGGCGAGGATGAGTTCTGGCAGGTCGTTGCTGTAGCCGCCTTCGAGCACGCTGACGACGGGGACGCTGAGGTCCCGCAGGGATTTGCCAAGCCACTGAAAATCTTCCGCCTCCAGGGTCTCCTGCGCGAGGGGGTCCCGCGCGTAGGCGTCGAAGCCGGCGCTGACGACGACCACGTCGGGCTTCTGCGCTTTGAGGGCGTCGAGGGCGCGGGTGAGGATTTTGCGGTAGTCGTCGCGCGGGGTGCGCGGGGCGACGGGGTAGTTTAAGCAGTTGTCTCCAACGTTCTGCGTGCCGGTGCCGGGATAGCACGGGTGTTGGTGGATGGAGTGGAAGAACGCGCCGGGCTTGCCGAGCAGGATGGCCTCGGTGCCGTTTCCGTGGTGGACATCGAAGTCGTAAACGGCGACGCGTTTCGCGCCGGTGGCGAGGGCTTCGAGGGCGGTGATGGCGACTTGGTTCAGGTAGCAGAAGCCCATCGCGCGGTTGCCCATGGCGTGGTGGCCGGGCGGGCGCAGGAGGCTGAAGGGGTGCCCGCCTTTCCGCGCGAGGGCGAGGGCGCGGAGTCCGCCGCCGATGGAGCGGAGGGCGTGATCGTGGATGCCGGGGTGCGCCGGGGTGTCGCCGTCGAAGGCGTCCGTCGCGGCCTTCACGCGGGCGAGGTGGTCCTTCGTGTGCGCGCGCAGGATGGTTTCCTCAGGCACGTCGGCGGGCTTGTCCCAAGTGAGTTTTAGCTCCTGCTGGCTGCGGAGTTTCTCGAGCGTGCGCGTGATGCGTTGGGGTCGCTCGGGATGGCCGGGGGCGTGGTAGTTGACGCAGCGTTCGTCGGTGATGAGGTGCAGCGGCATGGGGGTGGAATACGGGAGTCAGGGCAGGTTTGCAAA
>SIBB01000244.1 GCA_009695395.1 Pedosphaera sp.
TTTGCGAACTGACTCTCCCATCAGCTCACAGCAGCCGTCTCTCCGGTCGCGAGCTCTGGGCAGCGTCCCGCGCCGCTCATGTGCGCGTCGGCTGGAACTTCCTCTGCACGCGCTGCAGTAACTGGCACCTCAATCTCGCTGGTGGATACGCCCTCACCAAGGATGGCGCGGTGGCCACGTGCTTCCACGCAGTGAAGACGCCCGCTAACTTCAAGGAGGGCTACCTCGTTGCCACCGATGAGTTGGGCCGGCTCCACGCGGTCACCGAAATCCTCGCAGGCGACGAGCGCACGGACGCCTGCATCATCCGCACGAGCGCCCGCGACCTGAAACCGTTGCCCCTAAGCACAAACGTCTTTCCCGGAGACCGCGCCTTCTGCTTCAGCGACCCGCTCGACCAGCGCGGCTATTTCAGCGATGGTATCGTGAACCGTTTCCTCCAGCGCTCGCGTGGCACGGGCACCAACACGACCACCGCCACCCGCCTGAACGTCACGACCGACTGGGCCCCCGGCTCCAGCGGCTCCGCTGTGCTGGACGAATTCGGCAACGCCATCGGCCACGTCACTACCATCACCACGCTCACGGCCGCGCCAGCCGCCACGGCCACGGCTGAGAAGGGCAAAGCCGACTCTGCGCGCACACTCATCACCCTTCACGAGGCTGTTAGCGCGAAGGATGTGCTGGCGCTCATCCAGAAGCCGGGCAAGCGATGAAGCGCATCCAAGTCATTGACTCGCACACGGGCGGCGAACCCACGCGCGTCGTCATCAGCGGCGGACCAGACCTCGGCGGCGGCAGCGTCGCAGACCAACTGAAAGTCTTCAGCGAGCAACACGACCGCTTCCGCTCCGCCGTCGTCAACGAACCGCGCGGCTCCGACGTGCTCGTGGGCGCGATGCTCTGTCCGCCGTCGGACAAGTCGTGCGTCACCGGCGTGCTCTTCTTCAACAACGTCGGCGTCCTCGCCATGTGCGGCCACGGGACCATCGGCCTTGTCGTCACGCTCGCGCACCTCGGGCGCATCGGCCCCGGCGAGCACCGCATCGAGAGCTGTGTGGGCGTCGTGACGGCGACGTTGCACCCGGACGGCTCCGTCTCGGTGGCGAACGTGCCAAGCTACCGCAAGGTGAAGGCCGCGACCGTAGACGTGCCCGGCCTCGGCAAGATTTCCGGCGACTTGGCGTGGGGCGGCAACTGGTTCTTCCTAGTGGAGAATCACGGCCTGACGCTTGACCTTAAGAGCGTCGAGCAACTCACCGACGCGAGCTGGCGCATCCGTCAAGCGGTGAACACGCAGGGTTTCCCCGAAGTGGACCACGTGGAGCTGTTCGGCCCGCCGCAGTCCGGCGGCAACTCGCGCAACTTCGTCCTCTGCCCCGGCAAGTCCTACGACCGTTCCCCCTGCGGCACCGGCACGAGCGCCAAACTCGCCTGCCTCGCCGCCGACGGGAAACTGGCCGAGGGCGCGGATTGGATTCAGGAAAGCATCCTTGGCACGAAGTTCGTTGGCAGCTTCCGCTGGCTCGACCGCGCGAAAGGCGAGATTGCCCCCCTCGTCACGGGCACTGCTTGCGTAAACGGCGAGGCCACGCTGCTGCTGGATGACAAAGACCCTTTCTGCTGGGGCATTCGTTAGCCACGGATTGAACAGGGATGAAACACGGACAGGATTTTCTTCGCCTGCAGGCTCTATCTGTGTTCAATCCGTGTTCAATCCGTGGCTAACGAAAAGTCCATCCTCATCATCGGCGGCGGCGTCATCGGGCTGTGCACAGCCTACTACTGCGCGCAGCGCGGGCATCGGGTCACGGTGCTGGAGCGCGGGCCGGAGACGCGCGATGGCTGCTCGTTCGGCAATGCGGGGATGATTGTGCCCAGCCACTTCGTGCCGCTCGCCGCGCCGGGCATGGTCGCGCTGGGGCTCAAGTGGATGTGGAACCCGGAGTCGCCCTTCTACATCAAGCCCCGGCTAGACTTCGACTTGTTCGACTGGGCGTTCAAGTTCTGGCAAGCCTCCACCGCCGCCCACGTGAACCGCGCCGCCCCGCTCCTCCGCGACCTGAGCTTCGCCAGCCGCGCGTGCTTCGAGGAACTCGCCGCTCTGCCGGGCAACGACTTCGGCCTCGCTACGCGTGGCCTGCTGATGCTCTGCAAGACCCAGCACGGGCTGGACGACGAAGCTAAGTTCGCCGAGCGCGCCAACCAACTCGGCGTCCCCGCGCAAGTCCTCGACGCAAAGCAGGCCGCCGAGCTGGACCCGGCAGTCACGATGGACGTGGCGGGCGCGGTGTTCTTCCCGAAGGACGCTCATCTTACGCCGGGCCGCTTCATGGCCACGCTACAGTCGCAGTGCGAGGCTGCTGGCGTCCGCTTCAAGTGGAACATCGACGTAGCCGGCTTCGCGCAGCAAGCATCCCGCCTCACCGGCGTGCGCACCGCGCGCGGTGAGTTCGCAGCGGACGAAGTCGTTATCTGCGGCGGCTCGTGGTCGCCGCAGCTCGCGCGGGAACTGGGTTTGAGCATTCCGCTTCAAGCCGGCAAGGGCTACAGCCTCACGCTGACGAAGCCGCCGCAGCTCCCGCAGCTCTGCTCCATCTTCACTGAGGCCCGGCTCGCCGTCACACCGATGGGCAGCTCGCTCCGCATCGGCGGCACGATGGAACTCGCGGGCTTGAACGAGGACATCAACCCCGTGCGGGCGCGCGGCATCATCAAGTCCGCGCTGAAGTATCTCCCCAAGTTCACCGAAGCCGACTTCGACGGCATCCAGCCGTGGCGCGGCTTACGTCCCTGCTCGCCGGACGGACTACCCTACGTCGGGCGCACCGCGAAGCTCGCCAACCTCTCGATCGCCACCGGCCACGCGATGATGGGCCTGAGCCTCGGGCCCATCACCGGCAAGTTGATGGCGCAAATCCTTTCTGGCGAGGCCCCGCAGTTGGACTTGTCGCTGCTTTCGCCAGACCGCTACGCTTGAACCATGAAATTGCCGACGCTCCTTCTCGTTCTGTCCTGCCTCACTCACGCGGTCTGCGCCGCCGCTGAGGACGCGCCCAAGCCCCGCGCCGCGCGCTCCATCCACCTCGGCTTTCCCGCCCCTGACGCGACCGCATTCTACAACGAGGCCGTCGTGGACGAGTCGGTGAACGGCAGCTACTTTATGGCGTGCGGTTGGAACACCGGCTACTTCGGTATCCAGCAGATCGGCAGCACGACGAACAAGGTCGTCATCTTCTCCGTGTGGGACCCGACCAAGGGCGACGATGCGAAGGCTGTGCCGCTGGAGCAGCGCGTCGAAGTGCTCTTCGAGGGCGAGGGCGTGAAGGTCAACCGCTTCGGCGGCGAAGGCACCGGCGGCAAGAGCATGTTCCCGCACGCATGGAAGATCGGTGAGACGAACCGCTTCCTCGTCGAGGCGAAGGTCGAGGGCGAGAAGACCGCTTATACCGGCTGGTTCTTCCTCAATGAAAAGCGCGAGTGGAAGCGGCTCGTCACCTTCCGCACCAAGACCGGCGGCAAGCCGTTGCGCGGTCTCTACTCGTTCGTCGAGGACTTCCGCCGCGATACCAAAAGCGCGACCGAAGCCCACAGCGCGCGCTTCGGCCACGGCTGGGTGCAGACGCTTGCAGGCGACTGGCAGCCGCTCGCGAAGGCGCGCTTCACCGCGTCGAACGCGAAGACCGAGGCGAAGGAAACCATCAACGCTGGCGTGCGCGATGGCTGGTTCTTCCTCACGACCGGCGGTGCGACGAAGCAGGTGCAGGAACTGAATCAGGTCATCGAAAACAGCGCCACCAGCACGCGCCCGACGGACCTGCCAACCGCGAAGTAAGCGCCACCCTTGATGCAACCGCTCCTCGAACACTTCGGTATCGCCGTCGCCGCGTTGACTGGCGTGCTCGCGATGGTCACGGCGCTCGGCAGTTGCTCCAAGCTCCAAAGAAATCTCAGGGTCCAAGCTCCAATCGCGGATGGCGGAATGCGTGGCCGGACCCGCCTCCTTGATGTTTGGGGCTTCGTGCGCTTGGCCACCCTGCTCTTGCTGGTGGACAACAGCGCCTTCGCCGCTCCCGCACTTCAAACTCGCCACGTCCTGCTCGTGATGGTCGATGGCGTGCGCTGGCAGGAGGTTTTCACCGGCGCGGAGGAGCAGCTCATCAGCAAGGAGCACGGCGGCATCACGAAGACGAACGACATCCGCAAGGCCTTCTGGCGCGAAACACCGGAGGCGCGACGCGAGGCGTTGATGCCGTTTTTCTGGAGCACGCTCGCCAAGCAGGGCCAGCTCTACGGCAACCAGCACAAGGGCAGCACGGCGCACGTCACGAACGGTCGGAACTTCTCCTACCCCGGCTACAGCGAGATTCTCTGCGGCTTCTCCGACCCGCGTATTGATAGCAACGCGAAGAAGCCCAACGCGAATGTCACCGTGCTAGAATGGCTGAACGGCAAGCCCACCTTCACCGGACGCGTCTCGGCCTTCGGCAACTGGGAGGTGATTCCCTACATCATCAACCGCGAGCGCAGCCGCGTGCCCATCTGGACCGGCTTCGAGAAGACCGACGCGAAGTTGAGCCCGCACCTCGCGCTGCTGGAGAAGCTCGTCGCCGACCACACGCCGACGTGGGGCACGCTCATGACCTACGACACCTTCATCCACGCCGCCGCGCTGGAGCATCTCAAGACCAAGAAGCCGCGCCTGATGTATGTCTGCTACGGCGAGCCGGACGAGTGGGCGCACGAGGGGCGTTACGACAATTACCTGCACAGCATCCGCCACTTCGACCGATTCGTGCGCGAGCTGTGGGAAGCCGCGCAGGCGGACCCGGAGATGCGCGGCCACACGTCGCTGCTGCTCGTCACTGACCACGGGCGCGGCACGAGCAACGTGTCGTGGAAAAACCACGGGGCTAATATCGCCGACTCACGATTCATCTGGATGGGCGCGCTCGGCCCGGACACGCCGGCACTCGGGGAGCGAACGAACGTGCCGACTGTGACGCAGAATCAAATCGCACCGACGGCGGCGGCGTTGCTGGGGCTGGATTACAAAGCGGAGCAACCGCAGGCCGGGCCGGTGCTGGTGGATGCCTTGCCGAAGGCGGGGAAGTGACGCGACGGGTAGCAGCCGACGTAAGGAGGCTCTGATTGAATTTCATACTCCGCACTCCGCACTCTGAATTGCCGGATGGAGCCTCCTCACGCCGGCTGCTACCGGAGGGCGGTTGGCTGCTCCTGAACTCCGGTCCGTGCGCCCCGGCCTTCAACATGGCGCTCGACGAAGCGTTGCTCGAATCCGTCGCCGGCCTCGGCCAGCCCGTGCTGCGCTTCTACTCCTGGACGGAACCCGCGGCCACGTTCGGCTACTTCCAGCACTACGCGGAGATTGAGCGGACCACGCACTTGCGCCCGCTCATCCGCCGTCCGACCGGTGGCGGTCTCGTGCCGCACGACGCGGACTGGACTTACAGCGTGGTGATTCCGCCCGGCTACGCGTGGTATGCGCTCAACGCCGTGGACAGCTACCGCCGGATGCACGAGTGGATTCGCGCCGCCTTCGCCCGCCTGGGCGTGGCGACGGAACTGGCCGACTGCTGCCGCAAGTCCACGCCGGGTCAATGCTTCCTCGGCTGGGAGAAGTTCGACGTGCTCTGGCAGGGCCGCAAAATCGCCGGCGCAGCGCAGCGCCGGAACAAGCTGGGCTTGCTCATCCAAGGCTCCGTGCAGCCACCGCCGGTAAGTCTGAAACGGAGCGAC
>SIBB01000245.1 GCA_009695395.1 Pedosphaera sp.
GGGTCGCAGCGGGCGCGGACTATCAGCCTCATTGGGCCTTCATCAAACCCAAACAAAATCCGCTACCGAAGGTGCGTCAAGCTGACTGGCCACGAAATGAGATCGATCACTTCGTCCTCGCCCGCATGGAGCAAGCCGGCCTGAAGCCTTCACCTAACGCCGACGACTACACCTTAGTCCGACGCCTCTACCTCGACCTCATCGGCCTTCCGCCCACGCCAGGGGAAGCGGACGCGTTTGTGAAATCCGCTGTTGTTAATCGACGCGCCGCCATCGAGCACCTCGCGGACACCCTGCTCGCCTCACCACACTACGGCGAACGCTGGGCGCGCAAGTGGCTCGATCTCGCGCGCTACGCCGACACCAACGGCTACGAAAAGGACCGACCTCGCAACATCTGGCCGTGGCGGGACTGGGTCATCCGCGCGCTGAACGAAGACCTCCCCTTCGACCAGTTCACCATCCACCAAATCGCCGGCGACCTCTTGCCGAACAACTCCAAACCCCAAAGCCCAAACTCGGAACTGAGTCGCCTCGTGGCGACCGGTTTCCACCGCAACACGATGCTCAACGAGGAAGGGGGCATTGACCCGCTGGAGTTCCGCTTCTACGCGATGGTGGACCGCGTCGCCACGACGGGCACGACCTGGCTCGGCCTCACCGTCGGCTGCGCGCAATGCCACACGCACAAGTTCGACCCCATCCCGCACACCGACTTCTATGCGCTCATGGCTTTCCTCAACAACGCCGACGAGCCCGACCTCGACCTCCCCGACACCGCGCTCGAGGAACAGCATAGGAAGAATCTTGCGCGCGCCGCCGAGCTCTTGGTCGAACTGCCAACCAAATTTCCGCCGAGCAAACCAACCGCTCATGGTGACCCCAAGACTTCTTCTCCCTCTTCCCCACCAGGCGAGAGGGGCGGGGGGAGGGGGCAAGCCGCGCAAGCCCTGAGCGGCCCCGAACACCTCGCCGCCCGCTTCACCGAGTGGCTCGCCGCCGAGCGTCCGCGCGTCGTCCAGTGGACCCCGCTCCGCCCGCACGAAGCGAAATCCAACCTTCCGCTTCTCACCGTGCAGCCAGACGACTCCGTCTTCGCCAGCGGCGACATCACGAAGGCGGACACTTACGAGCTAACCTTCCGCAACGTCCCCGCCGGTGTCACCGCGCTGCGCCTCGAAGCCTTGCCCGACGAGCGCCTCCCCGCCCACGGCCCCGGCATGACTTACTACGAAGGCCGCAAGGGCGACTTCTTCATGGGCGAGTTTCAGGTCTCGGCTGGCGGCACGAAAGTGAAGCTCGTCCGCGCCACCGAGAGCTTCGGCAAAAACAACTTCGGCAACAACCCGACCACTGCCGCACTCGCCACCGATGGCAATCCGGAAACCGGCTGGTCCACCGCCACACGCGAAGGCGAGCGGCACGAAGCTGTCTTCAACCTGGCCGAACCGCTCCGCGCAGCCGGCGAGTTGCGCGTTAAGATGCTCTTTGGTCGCCACTATGCCGCGTCGCTCGGCCGCTTCCGCATCGCGTTCACAACCGACCCGCGTGGAGCGAGTGCGGGCACGCTGCCGCTTGAAGCACAGGAGTTGTTGGCGAAGCCGGACGAACAACTCACTGCCGCCTACCGCATCAAGCTCCGCGAGCACTTCCTTCTTGTCGCACCGGAACTGAAGGACGCCCGCGCTGAAATCGAAAAGCTCCGGAAAAAGCCCGCGCACCAAACGACGCTCGCCCTCCATGAGCGCCCACCGGAGAATCCGCGCCCCACGCACCGCCACCATCGCGGAGAGTTCCTGTCGCCCAAGGAAGCTGTCGCACCCGCCGTGCTCGGCGTCTTGAACCCGCTTCCGCCCGGCGCACCGACGAACCGCCTCGGCTTCGCGCAGTGGCTCGTCTCGCCCGAGAACCCGCTCACCGCACGCGTCACGGTGAACCGCCAGTGGGCCGCGTTCTTTGGTCGCGGCCTTGTGCGGACGGCCGAGGACTTCGGCCTGCAAGGCGATGCACCGACGCACCCTGAGTTGCTCGACTGGCTGGCCGTGGAATTCATAAAGCAGGGGTGGTCCTTCAAGCAGCTGCACAAACTCATCGTGACCAGCGCGGCATATCAGCAGGCTTCCGCCGTTTCACAGACCCCAGACCCCAAAGCCGATCCACTCATCAAAGATCCGGATAACAGCCTCATCTCCCACTTCCCCCGTTCCCGCCTAGACGCCGAACTCATCCGCGACGCCGTCCTCCGCGCGTCCGGGCTACTCTCGCCGAAACTCGGCGGGCCAAGCGTCTTCCCACCGCAGCCCGGGAGCGTCACCTCCGAAGGCGTCTATGGCGGCAAGTCGTGGAACGAGAGTCAGGGCGAAGACCGTTATCGACGCGGCCTCTACACCTTCGCCAAACGCTCACTGCCCTATGCGATGTTCAACACCTTCGACGGCCCCAGCGGGGAAGCTTGTGTCGCCCGACGCGACAGCTCGAATACGCCGCTCCAAGCGCTCACTATGCTCAATGACACTGTCATACTCGAAGCCGCCCAAGCCCTCGGTCGCCAGATGGCCGCACAGTCCGGCCCCATCGAGAGCCGAGTGGAAAGCCTCTTCCGCCACTGCCTGACTCGCCCACCCTCCGCCGATGAGCGGACGCAGCTTGTGAAGTTCTTCGGGGCCCAGCGCACCCGCTTCACCCGCGGCGAAATCAAGGCCTCCGACTTCGCTGGCAAGGGCGACGGTGACGCCGTCGACCGCGCCGCTTGGACCGCCCTCGCCCGCGCGCTCCTAAACCTCGATGAGATGATTGCCAAAGGCTGAACCATGACACCGCTCCAAGAACACTGCCTCGCTGTCACGCGCCGCCATTTCTTCCGCAACTGCGGCGTCGGCCTCGGCAAAGTCGCGCTCGCGGGTCTGCTGACCGATGCACTCACACGCCGAGCTAGCGCCGCACCGGCGAATCCTTTCCCCATCAAACCGCCGCACTTTGCGCCGAAGGCCAAGCGTGTCATTCACATGTTCATGGCGGGCGCGCCGAGCCAGTTGGAGCTATTTGACCACAAGCCGAAGCTCGCCGAACTCGAAGGCAAGCCCATTCCGCCCGAGGTCATCGGTGGACAACGCTACGCATTTATCCGCGCAGACGCGGCGGTGCTGGGGCCGCGCTTCAAGTTCGCCAAGCACGGGCAGTGCGGCGCGGAATTGGGCGAAACGCTCCCGCATCTCGCGAAGATTGTGGATGACATCGCCATCGTGAAGTCCATGCGCACGGACCAGTTCAACCACGCGCCCGCGCAAATTTTCTTCAACACTGGCTTCGGTCAGCCAGGGCGCCCCAGCATGGGCTCGTGGGTGCTCTACGGCCTCGGCGCGGAGACGAGCGACTTGCCGGCGTTCGTTGTGATGAGCACGGGCAGCGGCATCAGCGGCGGCTCGGCCTGCTGGAGCAGCGGTGTGCTGCCGGGCGTTTACACCGGCGTGCGCTTCCGCAACCAGGGCGACCCGATTCTCAACGTCTCCAGCCCGCCGGGTGCCGACGCGCAACTCCAGCGCGACTCGCTGGACTTGATTGGCAGCCTGAACCAGCGCCGCCTCGCGCTCGACGGCGATCCCGAAATAGCCACACGCATAGCCGCATATGAGATGGCCTTCCGCTTACAGACCAGCGCGCCGGACTTGATGGACTTGCGCGGTGAAAGCAAGGCCACGCTCGACCTCTACGGCTGCGACCCCACGAAACCGTCCTTCGCGCGCTCGTGCCTGCTGGCGCGCCGGATGGTCGAACGCGGCGTGCGCTTCATCAACATCTACAACGAAGGGTGGGACGCGCACTCCGATGTGGCCGGAAACGTGAAAGGCAATTGTGCGAAGACCGACCAAGCCAGCGCCGCGCTTGTGATAGACTTGAAGCAGCGCGGGTTGCTCGACGACACCCTGGTCATCTGGGGCGGCGAGTTCGGCCGCACGCCGATGGTGGAATCCAACGCCGCACTTGGCCGCAGTCTCGGCCGCGACCACCACCCGCAGGCCTTCTCGATGTGGCTGGCCGGCGGCGGCGTGAAGCCCGGCCTCACCTACGGCCAGACCGATGAACTTGGCTTCCACATCGTGGAGAACCCCGTCCACGTCCGCGACTTGCAGGCCACCATCCTCCACCAACTCGGCCTCGACCACGAACGCCTCGCCGTGCGTTTCCAAGGACTCGATCTGAAGCTCACCGGCGTGGAAGCGTGTCAGGTTGTGAAAGGGATTCTGGCGTAGTCGCCTTTTGCATTCGCGTCGCCGGGGCGCCGGGCTAACTTCCAACAAGTTCAATCAAAGCTTTATCGTGCATTGCATGAGACTCTTTTCGCTCTTCGCCACGCTGGTTCTGGCTTTGTCGTTTACACTGCCGGCCACCGCCGCACCCGCCGCACCAGACTTCACGCTGGTGCAAGCGCTCTTCAAGAAGCACTGCGTCGAGTGTCACGCGTCCAGCGAAGCCGAGAACAATCTCATCCTCGCAACGCACGCCTCGCTAATGAAGGGCGGCGACGCCGGCGTGCCCGTGGTGCCGGGCAACAGCACCGCGAGCCTCCTCATCAAATCCATCGAAGGCCGCGACGGGAAGAAAATCATGCCACCGGGCAAGAAGAAGAAGTTGGAAGCCTCGGAGCTGGCCCTCATCAAGGCGTGGATTGACGGCGGGGCCAAGCCGCCGGCCATTGCCACCGAGCCGGTGCGCGAGCTGGTCACACCGAAGATTGCGCCGCGCGTCACGCCCCGCAAATCCATCCAGTCCGTCGCCTTCGCCGCACAGCCGAACGTTATCGCCGTCGCGCGCTACCGCGAGGTTGAGCTGCGTGACGCCGAGACCGGCGCGGTGCGACACACGCTCGTCGGCCTTCGCGGCAACGTGAACTCCGTCGCCTTCTCCACCGACGGCCAGTGGGTCGCGGCGGCGGGCGGCGAGCCGGGCTTGCAAGGACAGGCGGCCATCTGGCGCGTCGCGGATGGCACGCTCGTGCGAAAGTTTGAGGGGCATTTCGACGCGCTCTACTCCGTGATGCTCTCGCCCGATGGCAAGCTGCTGGCCACCGGCAGTTACGACCAAAAAATAAAACTCTGGGACACCGCCACCGGCGCGGAAGTCCGCACGCTCACCGGCCACAACGGCGCGGTGTATGGCCTCGCCTTCCGCCCGGATGGCAAGGTGCTCGCCAGCGCCAGCGGCGACCGCACGGTGAAGCTCTGGGAAGTCGCCACCGGCAAGCGCCTCGACACTTTTTCGCAGCCGACGAAGGAGCAATACACCGTCGCGTTCAGCCCGGACGGGCGGCGGCTCGTGGCGGGCGGCGTGGACAACCGCATCCGGCTCTACGCGGTCAGTGCGGGCGCGGTGGAGGGCACGAACCAATTGCTCGAATCGAAGTTCGCGCACGAAGGCGCGGTGCTGCGCATCGTCTTCGCCAGCGACGGCGCCACGCTGCTCTCCAGCGCCGAGGACCGCACGGTGAAGTGGTGGGACGCCACGCAACTCGTCGAGCGCGGCCACCTGGACCCGCAGCCGGACCTCGCGCCAGCCGTGGCTTTCTTAGCGAGCAACGCGCGCTTCGTCGTGGGCCGCCTGGACGGCTCGCTGCAATTCTTTGATGCGAAGACGGGGCAGCCGGGGAAGGTGGCGGCGAACCGGTAGCCCGGCCCGGCCCAGCAAGCGATGAACTCAACGGCCCAATCGAAAACGCGGCGCTCG
>SIBB01000246.1 GCA_009695395.1 Pedosphaera sp.
ATCGCCACAACAAAACAGCGTGCCATGATTCAAGACACACTCTCCAAGATTGAGGCCCGCATCGGGCAGTCCGGTGTCAAGGACGACTCCAAGGCCGAGCTGCTCATGCTGCTGGGCACGCTCAAGTCCGAGGTCGCAGAGCTGTCGCAGACGCACAGCGAGGAGGCGCAGAGCATCGCCGGCTTCACGCAGATCTCCGCGCATGAGGCCACGCGCGGCGACCCGAATCCGGCGCTCGTGAAGCATTCGCTCGACGGCCTCGCGGCCTCCGTGGACGGCTTCGAGAAGACGCATCCGAGCCTGGTGGCCATCGTCAACCGCATCTGCACGACGCTGTCGAACCTAGGGATTTAGCCGGGGAAGCTTGTCCGGGCCGCTTGTGCAAGCTCTCAGCAGCCTTCTGCCTTGAGTAAAACCTCTCGCAGCGCCTCGTCCCCCGTCGCCGTGTGGACGCATTGCTCGAACTCGGCGCGGGGGAGCCGGCGGCTGAAGAAACGCGTGTGGCAGGTGAGGTGTTCCGCCTCGCCAGCGCCGCAGCGCCGCAGTTCTTCCAAGCCGCGGATCATCGCCTGTAGCCCGCCGGGCTTGTCGCCTTCCATGAAAACCAGTTGCCCGCGCATCGCGACACCAAGCCCGTGGGCGCGTGCGTCGCCGAGTTCTTTAGCCAACGGGAGCAGCTCGTCGTAGCAGGCAAAGGCCCGTGTGACCTGCCCCTCGAAGCGGGCGAGCTGCGCCATCTGGAAAAGCACGCGCGCACGGTCGTGGGGGCGTTCATTGCGCGTGAGCAGTGGCAGCACCCGCTCGTAGGTCGTGAGCGCGGCGGTGGAATCACCCGCGGCTTGTTGGGCGGTCGCAGTGGCGAGAAGTTCCGCGGGCGTTGTGTTGGTCGGGAGGGCGCTCATGTCATCGCACGATCCGCCTCCTGACCTCGGCGGCTACAGCGCGGCGGCAATCGCATCGCCCATCTCTCGAGTGCCCACCTGTTTGGCGTTCGTCTCCGCGGGCGTGAAGATGTCGCCAGTGCGCAGGCCCTGCGCGATTGCTTTGCCGACGGCAGCCTCGATGGCGTCGGCCGTGGCTTCGAGATCGAAGCTGTAGCGGAGCATCAGCGCGGTGGAGAGGATTTGGGCGATGGGGTTCGCGAGATTCTTGCCCGCGATGTCCGGGGCGGTGCCGCCGGCAGGCTCGAAGAAACCAAAGGTGTGCACGCCACGCGTCAGGCCGAGGCTGGCGCTGGGCAGCATGCCGAGCGAACCCGCCAGCGCTGCTGCCTCATCGCTGAGGATGTCACCAAACATGTTCTCGCAGAGCATCACGTCGAACTGGGTCGGCCGGAGCATCAGTTGCATCGCGGCGTTATCCACGAACATGTGTTCCAGCGCCACGTGTGGATACTGCCGGGCGACCTTCGTTACCACCTCGCGCCAGAGCACGCCGTTCTCCAGCACGTTCGCCTTGTCGATACTCGTGACCTTGTTGCGCCGGAGCGCCGCGGCCTTGAAGGCGACGTGCGCGATGCGCTCAATCTCCGGCGTGGTATAGACCATCGTGTCAATCGCCCGCTGCGCGCGCTTGATGAAGATCGTTGCCCCTTCGTCCGCCTGCGTTTCATCGATGGAGTAATTCTCCGTCTTTTTCGGCTGGCCGAAATAGATCCCGCCGGTCAGTTCGCGCACCACGAGGATGTCTATGCCGTCGCCCTGCCGCTCCGGGCGTAACGGGCACGCGTGCGCCAGCGCCTTTGGGAGCTTCACCGGACGCAGGTTAGCGAACAGGCCAAACTCCTTGCGGATGCGCAGCAGGGCTGCGCGCTCGGGTCGCTCCTCCTTCGGAATCGTCGGGTCGCGGTCCGGCAGGCCTACGGAGCCGAAGAGGATGGCATCGCTCTCCTTGCACAACGCGAGCGTCGCGTCGGGCAGCGCCTTGCCGGCGGCGTCAATGCCCGCCCAGCCCACGGGGGCCTCAGTGATTTGGAAACTCAGGGAGAACTTCTTCTCCACCGCGCGCAGGACCTTGATGGCCTCGTGCATCACTTCGGGACCGATGCCGTCACCCGCGAGCGCGGCGATCTTGAACGTATTTGACATAGTGCTCAAAGCATACCGGCGGAGGAACCGGAGTGAAGGAGAAAGTCCACGTTCAATAATTCCGCTTGCGTGCTTTGACACGGAGCGGCGGCGCTTGATTGGTGGGCGAAAGTTCCATCGTCATGCCCGTCCGCCAAGCGTGCTCCTGCCGATCCAGCGCCAGGCCGCGCTGGATGAGTTCCACCTCGTGGTTGAAGGCCAGCAGCGTCACGGTGCCCGGCAGGTAGGTCGCGTCCTGAAAGCGCAACTCGCCAAACGCGGGCTTCGTGTTCGGCCCGGTGAACCGGACGGTCACGGGCGCGTTGGTCAACGGGCTTTGCTCGCCCGTGAAGCGCACTTTCACATCGCGCACGCCGAGCGCGGGTTGGTTCACAAGGAGGTAGGGCGTGCCATTGGTTTCCACCGCGAAGGTCACTTCCCACGGGCCTTTGCGCGCGCGCAGGTGGTTGTCTAGCGCGTAGAGGCTGAAGTAGCCGACCACGGCGATGATGGCGACGATGGTGACGTGCTTGAGGATGTTGTCTGGCTTCTGCTGCATCAGGGCGGGAGCGTTTGGCAGGAGCGGAGGCAAGTCAAGCGGAGTGGCTTTCGACAGGAGCAGGAGGGAGCCGGGCTTGGAACCTCACGCCTCTCGCAGGTCTGCCACCTTCAACTGCACCGTGCGATTGCACTTGAACTCGTTGACCTGCGGCGTGAAGGCGAGGTCGAACGTCGTGGGCACGGCGTAGCTCTTCGGCACGTTCCACCAGACGGCTTCGCGGATGTCGTTGCCGTCGGTGACGTGGAGTTTCAGGTGCTGCTGCTCTTTTCCCATGCGCAGCGGCGGGCGGTGGAGACGGAGCCCGATGGCGCAGAACTGAAGCGCGGGGTTGCCCATCCCAGTCGGCGCGAGACGGTCCAGTTCGCCCAACCGCTCCACGGTCAGTTCGCGGAGCATCACCTCGGCGTCGAGCTTGAGCACGGGTTGAAGTTGCTCAGGGCGCAGCGTCCGGCGGGCGATGGCGTTGAGGCGGTCGCGGAACACGCCGACGTTCGCCGGGTCAATAGTGATGCCCGCCGCCATCGCGTGGCCACCGTGGCGGACGAGTAGGTCGTCGCACTCGCGCAGCGCGGCGGCGAGGTCGAAGCCCTCGATGCTGCGGCCCGAACCGCGCCATTGCTCGGCGTCGCCACCGAGGATGAAGGTGGGCCGGAAAAACTCGCGCAACACGCGCGAGGCGACAATCCCCACGACGCCGATGTGCCAGAGCAACTGACCCTCGACGATGACGAAGTCACGCGCGGGGTCGAAGCGCGCGCGGATGGCCCCGATGACTTCGTCGGTGATATTGCGTTCGATGGCCTGGCGCTCGCGGTTGCGGTGGTCGAGGGCTCGGGCGATTGGCTCGGCGGCGGCGAGGTCGGGAGCGCGCAGGAGTTGCAGCGCCTCGGAGGCGTTCTCTAAACGTCCGGCGGCGTTGAGGCGCGGGCCGAGCTGGAAACCGACTTCGTAGGTGCCGATGGTGCCTTCGATGCCCGCCGCTGCTTTGAGCGCGAGCAGGCCGGGGCGTCGTGTGCTGTTAAGTCGCTCCAGTCCAGCGGTGACAAGGATGCGGTTCTCACCGATGAGCGGCACGAGGTCGGCGATGGTCCCGAGCGCGACGAGATCGAGCAGCGGGCGGAGGTCGAACGCAGCGAACTCAGCCAGTTGAAGCGCGCGTCCGCGTTTCACGAGCGCGTGGGCGAGCTTGAAGGCGAGGCTGGCAGAACACAGCTCCGTGAAATCGCTGACCACTGACCGCTGACCGCTGATCGCTTGCTTGGCTAGCTGCGGATTCACCAATGCCAGCGCAGGCGGCGCGGGGTCGGAGACTTGATGGTGATCGAGGACCAGCACGTCCACGCCGCGCTGTTTCAGCCAACCGATGGTCTCTACGGCCGTTGAGCCGCAGTCCACGGCGAGGAGCAGCTTCGTGCCGGGAAATTTTGAAAGGCAGTTCTCCACGCCGTCCTGGCTGAGGCCATAGCCCTCGTCCATGCGGTGCGGCAGGTAGAAATCCGCCGCCCAGCCGAGATCGCGGAGGACTTCGAGGAGCAGCGTGGTGGAGGTGACACCGTCCACGTCGTAGTCGCCGAAGATGACCAGCGGCTCGGCTCGCTCGCGGGCGGCGAAGAGGTGGTCCACTGCGGCGGCCATGTTCGGCAGCGCGAAGGGATCGGCGAGACTGCGCAGACGCGGTTCGAGAAAAAGCGCGACGGCCTCTGGTTCGCTGTGCCCGCGGTTGATGAGGCATTGCGCGAGCAGCGGGGAGATGCCGGATTGTTGTGCGAGTGCGGCAGCGAGCGCGGGTTGCGAAGGAGCTATGGACCAGCGGAAATTCATGTGTGAGATGGGACGATGGGAGCGGCGGCGGCCAAGGTCAACCGTAGCAGTAACCCAGTGACTTGCAGCCGCCATCCATTGGCTGCGAATTCACTATACGGCGACTACAGCGCTGACTCGATTTGCTTGTTGCGCTGGTTGGTGGCGTCGCCGACAGCCGTCTTGAAGTTGTTGATGACCTTGAGGTCGGCGGCATCGGCCTTGCGCGGTGGCGTGGTTGAGCCGCCGTTCGGACAGTTCACGGTCTGGCCTGGGCCGACTTCCACCTGCCCACCGCTTTTGGTGCCGGTGACCGTGACCTTGCCGGTCGCGACGGTGACGAAGGTTTGCCTGTAGCTGTCAGAGATCACCTGGAAGTCGGTGCCAACGATGCTCGTGTTCGCAGCCGGCGTGTTAATTTTAAACTTCGTCTTCGAGGTCTGCTTCACGGAGCCGATGATGCGCCCGATGTCCACTTCGATCGTCGCCACCTCACCCATGGCGCGGATGCGGAGAACGCTCAAGGGGCGGACCGCCAAAAAACCGCTCGCGCCGAGATCGAGCGTGACGGAGCTATCGGCCTTCGTCGTGATCTCCGCGCCGATGGGCAGGCCGATGCGCCGCTTGATTTCCTCCTGCGGTTCGCCCTTGGCGGGGCGGTAGATCACGTTCCCCTTCAAGTCCACCACGCGCGCCATCTGCGGCCCGTAGTGCGTGAATCCGAGGTCCGCGAAGAACACGATCGCCGCGCTGACCATCAGCGCGGTGACCCACGCGGAAGCGGTCGCCGCATAACCGCACTTCATCAGGAATTTGCCGATGGGCGCGGCGGCGGCGAGGAGCATGACCGCCAGCACGGAGCCAGCGTAGGCAGGGGAGGGCACTTCCTTTGGCACATGCGGCAGGAGGAAAATGTCCGCCGCCGCGAGGCCCGCGATCATCGCGGCGCCGCCCAGCACGTAGGACAGCGCCGCCATTGGCAGCGTCCAGTTCGATGCGCCGAGGCTCTCGGCCATCTTGCGGAAGGAGAGGATGCCCAGCACGAGGCACAGCCCGATCACGGTGGTGGTGTGCTCGGGCACGACGGGGTCGAGCATGAGCCACCCGAGGGAGTCGCGCATCTGGGAGAAGAAGTTGTCGTTCATGGTTTAGTTGTTGTTGATGGGGAGGGTGGCGTTGTGCGGCTGTTTCGACGAGGTGGAAATTTCAGCGGCCCTGCCTTGGGGAAGGTGCGCGTATCGCTGATGCCGAACTGCGGGCGTGCTTCCCACGTCCGCAAGATCTCAGTGA
>SIBB01000247.1 GCA_009695395.1 Pedosphaera sp.
TGAGCAACGGCAGGCGATGCCACAGCTCTGGCGGGAAATCTTCGACGTTCCTCCCGTGCAACGCACCGACGCGCAGAAGCTCGTGATGGTCACGTCGTTCGTGGAGAACGCGGCTGAGAACAAGCCCCATCAGGCCGCCATCAAGAAGTTCCGCGCGGAGAAGCCGAAAGTGGACACCTCGATGGTCATGCGTGAGGCCGCCAAGCCGCGCCGAACCTACCTCCAAATCAAGGGTGACTTCACGCGCGACGGCGGCGATGTGAAGGCGCATTTCCCGAGCGCGCTGCATCCGTTCAAGGGCGCCGCCGACCACGAGCCGAACCGGCTCGACCTTGCCCGCTGGTTGGTGGACGAGGCGAATCCGTTGACGACACGGGTCATCGTGAACCGCGTCTGGCAGCAGTATTTCGGCAAGGGGTTGGTCGACACCGAGAACGACTTCGGGACGCAGGGCGCACTGCCGAGCCACCGCGAGTTGCTCGACTGGCTCGCGGTGGAATTCCAGAAGCCCAGCGCGACTCCCCATTCCCCATCGCCCATTTCCTATTCCCTAAAAGGCCTGCACCGCCTCATCGTCACCAGCGCGACCTATCGCCAGTCCTCCGCCACGCGTCCCGACCTCGTCCGCGTGGACGCGAACAACAAGCTGCTCGCCCGCCAGAACCGTCTGCGCCTCGACGCCGAGATCGTCCGCGACATGGGGCTCACCGTGAGCGGGTTGCTCACCCCCACGATTGGCGGGCCGAGTGTGTATCCGCCCATCCCTGAAGGCGCGCTGTCGCTGGGCCAGCGCAAGCAACCGTGGCCCACGAGCACTGGCCCCGACCGCTACCGGCGCGGTCTCTACACTTTCTACTATCGTGCCACGCCGCCGCCCTCCATGAACGTGTTCGACTCGCCCGACGGCTTCAGCACCTGCACGCGCCGCATCCGCAGCAACACTCCACTGCAAGCCCTCGCGCTCTTGAACGACACGGCGTTCTTCGAGTTTGCCGAGAGCCTCGCGACCCGCGTGCTGAAGGAGGTTCCGGCCAATGACACCGCCCGTCTTGAACACGCCTTCCGCCTCTGCCTCGCGCGCAAGCCCAGCGCGACTGAGTCAGCGCGGCTCGCAGAATTGTTCAAGAGCGAAACCGCCAGCCTGACTGACGCGGAGGCAAAGGCCGTGAAAGCACCGGCGGGAGTGGAGCCGAAGCAGTTCGCAGCCTGGACGACGGTGGCGCGGGTGCTGTTGAACTTGGATGAGACCATTACGAGGGAATGACATGAACCAGTTGCCTTTGAACGACCCGTTAATCACCGCCACCCGCCGCCAGTTTTTCAACCAGTGCGGCATGGGCCTCGGCTCCGTCGCGCTGGCGTCGCTCATGGCGGACAAGGCGCAGGCCAACGCGCCGACGCTCGTGAATCCTTTCGCGCCGAAGGGTGGGCACGCCGCGGCCAAGGCGAAGCGCGTCATCTACCTGTTCATGGCGGGCGGGCCGAGTCAGTTGGAGCTATTCGACTACAAGCCCAAGCTCGTCGAGTTGAACGGCCAGCCGATCCCGCAGAGCTACATCGAGGGCAAACGCTTCGCGTTCATGGGCAGCAGCCACGGCGTGAAGTGTCTCGGCACGCGCAAGCACTTCGAGCGGCGCGGTCAGGCGGGCACTTGGGTGAGCGACATGCTGCCTTACACCATGGGCATTGCCGACGACATCGCGGTGGTCACGACGTGTGCGACGAATCTCTTCAACCACGCGCCGGCCAAGCTCTTCATGAACACCGGCGCGGGGCAGTTCGGCCGCCCGAGCCTCGGGGCGTGGGCGACTTACGGCATCGGCAGCGAGGCGAATGACCTGCCGGGCTTCGTCGTGTTGCAGAGTGGTCCGCGCGGTCCGCGCGGCGGCGCGGTGAACTGGGGCAGTGGCTTCCTGCCGACGACTTTCCAAGGCGTCCCCTTGCGCGGGCAGGGCGAGCCGATCCTGAATCTCTCCAGCCCCGCCGGCATCACCGCCGAGCGCCAGCGCCGCACGCTCGACGCGGTGCGCGACCTGAACCTCCAGCGCCTCGTCGCGACTGGCGACGACGAAATCAACACGCGCATCTCTGCCTACGAGATGGCGTATCGGATGCAGTCCAGCGCGCCGGAGCTGATTGATATTTCCGGTGAGAGCAAGGCCACGCTCGACCTCTACGGCGTGGACCCGGCCAAGCCGTCCTTCGCGCGGAACTGCCTGCTGGCGCGGCGACTCATCGAACGCGGCACGCGGTTCGTGCAGCTCTACCACACGAACTGGGACAGCCACGGCGGCCCCGGCGAGACGCTCGAAGATGACTTTCCGAAGGTCGTGAAAGACGTAGACCAAGGCTGCGCCGCGCTGGTGAAGGATTTGAAAGCGCGCGGCCTGCTGGAGGACACGCTGGTCATCTGGGGCGGCGAATTTGGCCGCACGCCGATGGGCGAGAACCGCGACAAGACTGGGCGCAACCATCACATCGACGCGTTCTCGATGTGGTTCGCCGGCGGCGGCATCAAGGGCGGCCAAACCATCGGCGAGACGGACGAACTGGGCTTCGGCCCCGCGCAGGACCGCTGCCACGTCCACGACTTGCACGCGACGATTCTGCACTTGCTGGGTCTCGACCATTTGAAGCTGACGTTCCGCTTCCAAGGCCGCGACTACCGGCTCACGGACGTGCATGGAGAGCTGATTCAGAAATTGCTGGCGTAGCCCGCGGAGCGCGGACGCCCACATGCGCATTGTGGCTTCCGGCATCGCTATCTGGCAGTGAATCCAAAGACACATCGGCCCGTCGTTTTTCAACGCCTTGATTGACCATCGGGCGAGACTCGTTTAACAACACGGCACCATATGCAACTCACCTCGCCTCGTTCGCTTCGTCTCCTCGTCGCCACCACCTTCGCCGCGCTTGCCTTGAGCGTCAGCACGCAGGCCGCCCAGCCACCGGCTGGCTTCACCGCTCTCTTCAATGGGAAGGACCTGAAGGGCTGGCGCGGAGGGGGCACCTTCGACCATCGCAAGCTCCTCGCCATGACGCCGGAGCTGCGCGCCGAGCAAATCAAGAAGTGGACCGCTGCCGACCAGAAGGGCGGCATGATGGAGTTGGGCAAGACCGGCAAGGCCCACTGGTATGTCGAGGGTGACGACTTGGTGAACGATGGTTTCGGTGCTTACGCGACGACGGAGAAGGATTACGGCGACTTCGAACTGCTGCTCGAATACAAAACGGTTGCGAAAGCTGACAGCGGCATCTACCTGCGCGGCGTGCCGCAGGTGCAGATTTGGGACTACACGGAGGAATCGAAGTTCAAGCTCGGTGCGAATAAAGGCTCCGGCGGTCTTTGGAACAACTCGCCCGGTGCGCCCGGCAAAGACCCGCTGGTGCTGGCCGACAAGCCCTTCGGCGAGTGGAACAAGTTCCGCATCATCATGCAGGGCGAGAACGTCACCATCTGGCTCAACGAGAAGCTCGTCGTGGAGAACGCCAAGCTGGAGAACTACTACGACCGCAAGGTCGGCGTGCCCGAGAAAGGCCCCATCCAGCTCCAGACCCACGGCGGCGAAATCCGCTGGCGCAACGTCTTCGTCAAGGAACTCAGCAAGTAACTTAAAGGGCGGAGAATCTTTCTACCGCCCCTTTTGCTCTTAATTCTAATCCCCCATGAAACTTCTCACCACCCTCCTCGCCGTCACCGCCTGCGCCTTCACCCTCACTGCCGCCGACAAGGACGGCTTCAAGTCGCTCTTCAACGGCAAGGACCTCGAGGGCTGGGTTGGCCCCATTGAAAACTACGAGGTCGTGGACGGCGCGATTGTCTGTAAGAAGGGCAAGGGCGGCACGCTCCACACCAAGGAGGAATACGGCGACTTCGTGGTGCGCTTGGAGTTCAAGGTCCCCGCCGGTGGCAACAACGGTCTTGCCATCCGCTATCCCGGGCAGGGCGACACCGCCTACGTTGGCATGTGCGAACTGCAAGTGCTCGACGACACCGCGCCCAAATACGCGAAGCTCGACCCCCGGCAGTATCACGGTTCCGCCTACGGCATGGCCGCCGCCAAGCGTGGCGCGCAGAAGCCCGTGGGCGAGTGGAACCAGCAGGAAGTCACCGTGAAGGGCATGACCATCAAGGTTGTGCTGAACGGCCAAGTTATCCTCGACACCGACTTGAGCAAGGTGGACCCCGAGACCTTCATGGCGAAGTCCAAGCATCCCGGCCTCGCGCGCACGAAGGGCTTCTTCGGCTTCGCCGGCCACAGTGACCCCGTCGCCTTCCGCAACATCAGCATCAAGCGGTTGGATTGATGGAGTGCGGACGTCCGCGTCCGTAGCCCGCACAGACCCACGTTCCGGTGAATCGTCTCGTCTCAACCGGAGCGCAGTTTTGGTGCTGGCTGGAAAACCAACGACCGCTCAAGCGCGCCAGCCTCAAGCTGGCGTTGCTCGCGGTCGTAGTGCTGTTCGCCCTCTACCCGAACCCCGTCCTGCTCGTCCGGCAGCTCGGCCACTACCTCGACACCGAGTCGCTCATCCAGCCCAACCTCCCCGCGATGCCGGAGATCAACCGCGAGATTGACCAACTCATTGCGACGAATGCTCCGGCGCTAACCGAGTTGAAGGCGGTCGAACGCTTCGTCTATCGCCGCATCGCTTACCAATACGACTGGCACGGCTGGTGGAACCTCGACTACTGGCCCACCGCCGCCGAGGTCTGGGAGCGCAAGCGCGAGGACTGCGACGGCCGCGCGGTCCTGGCCGCGAGCATCCTCCGCGCACGCGGCCACGCGGACGCCCGGCTGGTCGCGAACCTCCAGCACGTCTGGGTCGCCGTGGGGACGAACGAGCTGATGGGGCCGATGGCGGACAAGAACTTCCGGCGCGAGGGTGGCAAGACAGTCATCACGTTCCCGGCTCTGAAGACCCTGCTCGATTCGCTCGCGATGACCTGCAAGTTCCCCGCGTGGCGCGTGGTCTTGATGCTGGTGACATTGCTTGCGCTCCTCTTCCACCCGAGCGCGGAAACCGGGCGCTTCGCGATGCTCTGTGCCGTGATGCTGGCAGGCTACGCCGTCTTCATTGACTGGTGTGTCCGCCGCACCGACCGCGACGCGGCGGGCTTCGACTGGAACTTCCCCGTGGCTGCGGCGCTCATCCTGGGTTCGCTCGTCATCGCGTGGCGCACGGCGAAACAAGCTGCTGTCACAAGCCCCGCCTCCGCATCTATCGGGCTTTGACCTGCGCCCACGCCTCGCCGTAGAGAAGGCAAGGTGTCCTGCGATCCTGCTTGTAGTGCCTGATGGATGTCAGACTGAAAGCCTGACCTAACGCGCTTGCCTTGCTCCGCGCCTTCCGTAATCCTGTCAACCATGCGAACGAACTCCTTTGACGCCACGGTTCACGAACGCCTTTCCGACTTGGGCCAGCGCGTGCTCAACGGCGGGCGCATCGAGCGCGAGGACGCGTTGTGGCTCTTCCAGTTGGAGGACACCGCCGACATCTTCGAGCTGATGGCCTGGGCCAACCGCATCCGCGAGCGCTACAAGGGCAACAAGATTCACCTCTGCTCCATCGTCAATGCCAAGGCCGGCGCGTGCTCAGAGAATTGCAGCTTCTGTGCCCAGTCCGCCCACTACCAGACCAGCTCGCCGAAGTATGGCTTTGTGGACCCCGAGCCGGTGCAGAACGCCCTCACCGAGGCGC
>SIBB01000248.1 GCA_009695395.1 Pedosphaera sp.
CCCAAGAAGAAGGCCGATGCCAAACCCGCCGAGAAGGCGAAATAGCTGACGACCATGAACCCCTCGGTCCGCCGCAGGATTTGCTTGGTGCATGGCGGGCTTTGAGCGGGGAGAGCTTCACACACCGAGGGGTTTCAGCGTAGTTTCGGCTCATGCAAACCACCGCCACCTCCGTGCCCACCTCCCGCCGCCACTTCCTCGCCGCCAGTTCCGCCGCTGGGGCTGCACTCGCCTTCCCCGCCATCCTGAGCGCGCGCAACCCCAACGACAAACTCGCCATCGCCATCATCGGCTCCGGTGGGCGCGGCGGATCGAACATGGGCGGCGTGGCCCAGACGGAATACATCGCCGCGCTCTGCGATGTAAATCAGCGCAACCTCGACGCCGCGAAGGTCAAGCACCCGCAGGCCGCGAGCTTCACCGACTTCCGTAAGCTCTTCGACCACGCGAAGGACTACGACGCCGTGGTCGTGAGCACCTGCGAGCACACGCACGCCTTCGCCACGATGCTGGCCCTCCAGACGGGCAAGCACGTGTATTGCGAGAAGCCCCTCACCTACAATATCTACGAGGCGCG
The DNA here is from genome assembly GCA_009695395.1 of Pedosphaera sp. Lineage (GTDB taxonomy): Bacteria > Verrucomicrobiota > Verrucomicrobiia > Limisphaerales > SXTU01 > SXTU01. The sequence goes on from SIBB01000248.1 coordinate 578, forward strand.
CAAGGTCCGCGAAGCCGCCGCCGCCCGCCCGAAGCTCGCCACGCAGATGGGCATCCAGATTCACGCGTCGGAAAACTACCGGCGCGTGGTCGAGCTGATTCAGAGCGGAGCCATCGGCGCGGTGCGGGAGGCGCACGTCTGGGTTTCGCGCGCGTGGGGCTTGCAGAGCGCGGAGGCGGCGCTGCGCAACAAGGACATCGTCAACGTCACCGACCGGCCCAAGGAAGTGTCGCCCATTCCCGCGGGGCTGGACTGGGACTTGTGGGTCGGCCCCGCGCCAGAGCGGCCGTTCAACGATGTCTATTTCCCAGGACCGAAGTGGTATCGCTGGTGGGACTTCGGCAACGGCACGATGAGCGACCTTGGCTCGCACATGAACGACTTGCCCTTCTGGGCGCTCAAGCTCAAGTCACCACTGACCATCGAGGCATTCGGCCCGCCTGCGCATCGTGAGATTGCGCCAGCCTCCATGCATGCCACCTACGAATACGCCGCGCGCGAGGGCATGCCGCCGGTGAAACTCACATGGTATCAGGGCGAGGACAAACCCAAGCTCTGGACCGAGAACAAAATCCCGCAGTGGGGCAACGGTCATCTCTTCGTCGGCGACAAGGGCATGCTGCTCTCCGATTACGGCAAGTATCTGCTGCTGCCGGAAAAAGACTTCGCGGACTTCAAGCTCCCCGAGCCGACCCTCCCGCGCGTGAAGAGCCACTACGACGATTGGCTCACGGCCTGCAAGAACGGCACACAGGCCAGCGCGAACTTCGAGTATTCCGGCTGGCTCACCGAGGCCAACCACCTCGGCAACGTGGCGTATCGCGTCGGCAAGAAGCTGGAGTGGGACCCGGTGAACCTCCGCGCGAAGAACGCGCCCGAGGCCCAACCGTTCATCCAACGCGAGTATCGCAAGGGCTGGTCGCTGGCCTGAAGCGGAGCGCGTTTGGAGCTTGGAGCTTGCGCCGGGCGACTCCATATTCCCGCTCATGAGCGCAGGCACCACGGTCAAACTCTCCCGCGATTGCGCGGCCATCCAAATCCCCGTCGGCACCGAGGTCACCTTGAAGGCCGCGACGCCGGTGGACATCGTGCAAACCCTCGGCGGCACCTACACCGTCCACAGCATGGGCGGCTTGTTCCGCATTGATGGCAAGGACGCCGACGCCATCGGCCTCACTCCGCAGGCCGGCACCGTGACGGATTCCGCAGCCCCGCAAGCCGTCTCCGAGCAGGCCGTCTGGTCCGTGCTCAAGACCTGTTTCGACCCGGAAATCCCCGTCAACATCGTAGACCTCGGACTGGTCTATGACATGGGCGTCGAGCCGATTCCCGATGGAGGCCACAAGGTCTTCGTCAAGATGACGCTCACCGCCCCCGGCTGCGGCATGGGCCCGACCATCGCCCGCGATGCCCAGCAGAAAATCCTCGCGCTCGACGGCGTGCAAGACGCGAGCGTGGAAGTCGTCTGGGACCCGCCGTGGCACCAGTCCATGATTTCAGCCGAGGGGCGGAAGATTCTGGGCCTGGGCTGAGACCAGAACCACTAACCTGCACTGACTGGCACTCATGGGAAGCCACGTCGAACCTTGCAGTTATTAGTGCGGTTCAGTGCCGGTTAGTGGTTTTCCTCCGCTCGTGCTCGCGGCCAACCAGTCGAGGTATTTGCTGTTCCCCTCCGCCAGCGGCAGCGCGATGAACTCCGGCGTGTCGTAGGGATGCTCAGCGACGATGAGCTTCTCCAACGCAGCCAGCTTCGCGCGCGTGGTCTTGAAGAGGATGAGCACCTCGGCGCTCGATTCCAGTTTCCCCTGCCACCAGTAGTGCGATTCGATTTTCGGAACGAGGTTCGCGCACGCGACGAGCTTTGCGGTCAACGCAGCCTTCGCCAGCGCACGGGCCGTCTTCAAGTCCGGCGCGGTGACGAGGACGAGGCGGAAGTCGGCGGCGCGTTTCACTTCTTTTTCTTCGTGGTCTTCGGCTTCTCCTCGGTCTTGCCGTCCTTCGCATCGGCTTGGAGCTTGCGCGTGGCGAGCTGGTTTTTGAGGAAGTTGTCCACGGGCGCGCTCTGATAGGCGGTGAGCCACAGGTCGCCAAGCAGTTGCGCGGCGAGTCGGATTTGGTTGCTCAAGATAGGGAAGCCTTCCATGCCCTGCTCGCCGTTGCCGGAGAGTCGGCCGTCCTTGTTCATCTCGTAGAGCGGCTCGACGAGCTTGTGCTGCTCCGCAACGAATCTCATCACTAGCTTAAACACGTCCTCCGCGTCCCGCACCGCAGCGCCATCGAGCGTGAGTGGAGCGGCCGGGCGCAGCTTCGCACGCAGCTCGGCGTCCTTCAACCCGCCGGCCTTGCGCAGGTAGCCGCCGTCTATCCACGAGTGAAAGGTCTTGTTCGTCGCGTAGCCCTTGGGGTTCGCGCCCACCCAGCCATTGAAGTGCTTCGTCGTGTGCAACGGCTGCGTGGCATCGCCGACGTAGTGGCCCATCACGCCCATGACGTAGAGGATGTTTTGCCGCGCCTGTGCGACCTCCTCCGGCGTGCCCATTTCTTCATAAACCTTCAGATAGCTGAAGCCGGACTTGAGCTTCGCGTAGTTCTCGATGATGGCCCACGGGAGGAAGCCGGGCGCGTATTTGGTGCGATCCGTATCCTTCTCGTCGGCGGGGAATTTCTCCGGTGACTTCGCTCGCACGGCGGCCATCTGCGCAGTGAACTCGTAGCGGAACGGGCTGAGGTTGGCCATCGTCATCCCGTAGTAATCAGCCAGATACTCCACGTCGAAGTAGTGGTCCAGCCCGTTGAAATGCCGCAGCGGGCGGTCGTTCGTGTTGCGCCAGCGGTCCGCCTCGCCCGCGAGGAAGCCGACGCGCTCCTGCGCCGCTGCGTCGCGCAGGGCGGCGGGGAAGTTCGTCGGCAACGAGGCGAGCGCGAGGAGATTCACCGTCCGGTGGCCCTCGTAATCCCAGGCGCGGATGGGCTGGATAGCGACGGAGGCAAGCAGGAGCGAGACAAGGAAACGGGTTTTCACGGCGCGAGAGTGGGGAAGCGCCGGGAGGCTGGCAACCGCCGAGTTCAGCCACCACTGTGCCGCGCTGGACGGGGTAACATCTGGGTGGCACCCGCGTCTCGCGGGTCGTTCCGGGCGTCTCGCCCGGAACGGGGTGGGCGGAGTCTGGGTGCGGGCGGATGGCATTGCAGGCAGGGACGCTCGTGTTTTCGGCGGGACGCCGGAAACGACCCGGGGGACGCGGGTGCCACCAAGCCAGACGACCGCCTCACTGCCCTTTGAGAAACGCCATCAGGTCCGCCAGCTCCTGCCGCGTCATCGTCTTCTCCAGCTCGTTCGGCATGAGCGAGGTGCTGCTGCTGGTGAGCTTGGCGATGTTTGCGCGGAGGAGGGTTTCCTCGACGCCTTGCGCGGCGCGGAGGGTCACGCTCGTGGGCGTGTCGGAGGTGAGCAGGCCGGTGAGGGAGCGGCCGTCCTTCGTCTCGATGTCGTAGGCGGTGAAGCCGAGGTAAATCTCAGCGTCGGGCACGATGATGTGGAGGAGGATGGCCTCGGCGGGCTGGAGGCGAATGCCCGTCAGCTCCGGGCCGACGCGCTGGCCTTCGCCAGCGAACTGGTGGCAGGCGGCGCAGGTCTTCACGAAGACGGCCTTGCCGTTCTTCGCGTTGGCGGGGAGGGCGAGCACGGCCTTGTAATCTTCATAGACCTTCATGCGGTCGGCGGCGCCCTGCGGCTGGAAGGCTTTGGTGGCACGGGCGGCCACGGCGGCGTCTTTGTGCTTGAGCAGCGGATTGCGGCGGTTCGCGGGCACGGCCCAGGGCTGCACCACGCTCTTCTCGACGGCTTCGAGCAGCACGAGTTGCAGCGCGGGCTGGGAGAGCATCGCGGTGAGGACGGCGTCGCGGACGGGCGGGGTGTAGCTGCGCCAGCGCTCGCGCTCGACGAACCACTCGCCGGCCTTCGCGCCGGGCAACTGGCTCAAGGCGCGCACGGCGGCGGCCTGCAATTCGTTCGGCGTCTGCGGCGCGATGAGGGACTGGAGGGCCGCGCCGGCGATGGCGGCGTCGCTGTGGGCGAGGAGGTCAATGGCGGCGAGCCGCTCGGGCGTCGGAGCGGAGGCGGTCGAGACGGTCTTGCTGGCGGCGGCGAACAACTCACCAAGGCGGCGCGCGGTGTCGGGGTTTGCTGAAGCGAGCGTGACGAGGGCGGAACGTCCGTCCTTGCCAAGGCCCTTGGCGCGCGCGCCGTTGCCGAGGCCGCTGGCGAAGGCGGATTGAGCCGGGACTGCCTTCACCTTGTCGATTCCCAAGTGGAAACCCATGCTTGTCGCCAGCGCACTACCGAGGTTTGTCGGCGAATCAGACGCCGCAATCAACTGACCGAGTTCGGTCAGGAGTGGCAACCACTCTGGCTGACTGTAGTAACCGAAGTTCGACGCCGAGGAATCCAGCAACGCTTGCCCCTGCGAGCCGACGGAACTGAAGAGCGCTGCACGTGCCCAACGATTCGTGCCGTGCCTGAAAGCGAACATTGCGAGATATGCCACCGTCTCGGGCGTGTGCGGGCCCGAAAGGCAAAGCACGCCTTGAAAACCAACCGGCCCGCTCACTCCCATGATAGATTCGAGGGCAAAGGTTTTGGCAAAGGTTTCAGTTCTTCCTTCCGTGAGTTTGACAGCGACCATCCTGAACTCATCTGGAGTCTCATTCATCCTGATGGAATCAAAAATTTCGCTTCCTAGCTTCCCCGCCTTGGAGAGTAGATGGAGCGCGGCAACGCGCGCCGAGGCACGACCTGGAGCGGGAGACATGACGGCCTGTTTCAAATCCGAGTCGCCAACTCCGTCGTTCCGCTCAGCCAGCAGCCGAAACGCCGTCGTCCGCACCCACCCGTTCGCGTCATTCAGCTTGGCGATGAGTTCCTTCGTGCTGGCTTTGTCCAGTTTCGGGTTCTGAGTTTGGAGTTTCGAGTTGACCGGCACGACGCGGTAAATTCTCCCCATCGTCTTCCCCGCCTCGTAGTCGAGAGTGCCGCGGATGAACTCGGGGAGATACTGCGGGTGGTCAATCACCTTGCGATACATG
>SIBB01000249.1 GCA_009695395.1 Pedosphaera sp.
ATGTCCGCCACGACTGGCGCCGTCGGCTTCGCGCCTTGGGGGCCGCCGGTGTGGAGGCGCACGGAGACGTGGCCAGCTTCGAGGTCGCGCGGGCCGAGGACGAGCATGGTGTGGACGCGCGCGTGCTCGGCGTTGGCGATCTTCGCCTTAATGGGTTCGTTGGTGAAGTCGCCGGTCACGCGGACGAAGTTCTGGCGCAGCTCGTGGACGAGGCGTTTGCCTTCCTTAATTAAGTTCTCGTCGTCGCCGAGGGTGATGACGCGGACCTGATCGGGGGCGAGCCAGAGCGGGAAGTTCCCGGCGTAGTGCTCGATGAGGAAGCCGATGAAGCGCTCGTGCGTGCCCAGCGGCGCGCGGTGGATGCACAGCGGCGTCTTGTCCGTGTTGTCGCGGTCGCGGTAGGTGAGGCCGAACTTGGCGGGCACGGCGAAGTCCACCTGGTTCGTCGCGATGGTGAACTCGCGGCCGATGGCGCTCCACACCTGCACGTCAATCTTCGGGCCGTAGAAGGCGGCTTCGTTCGCCACTTCCACGAAGTTGATGCCGCTCTCGATCAACACGCGGCGGACCATGTCCTCGGTCTGCTTCCACAGCTCGGGTTCGTTGACGTATTTCTTGCCGAGGCCTTCGGGCGCGGAGGTGCTGAAGCGCATCTGGTATTTGCCCAGGCCGAAGATGTTGAAGTATTTGAGATACATCTCGTTCACGGCGCGGAACTCCTCGGCGAACTGCTCGGGGGTGCAGTAGATGTGCGCGTCGTTCATGTTCATCGAGCGAACGCGCATGAGGCCGAAGAGTTCGCCGGACTGCTCGTAGCGGTAGCAGGTGCCGTATTCGGCGAGCCGGAGCGGGAGGTCGCGGTAACTGTGCGGTTCCGCCGCGAAGATGCGGTGGTGGTGCGGACAGTTCATGGCTTTGAGGTAGTAGCGGTCCCCCAGTTGTAGGATGGATGTCTCCAGCTCGCGTTCACGCACGGTTAATTCCTGATACCTCTTGATTTGTGGCGTCTCAGGCGCGCTCCCCAATTCAGCACGGGCAGCAAAGTCAGAGCCTTCCTGTTTTTGAAGTGACAAGGTTTCTCGAAGCACATCGGAATATTCCTTTTCCAACTTACTCTTCAGCTCCTTGTTCTGGTGTTCGGTCAGTTCCATCGGCGGAAACATGGACTCCGCGTAGTAGGGCAGGTGCCCGGAGGTCTTATACATCTTCTCCCGCGCCAGATGCGGCGTCTTCACGCGCACGTAGCCGGCTTGAAACTCCGTTTCCTTCGCCAGCTTCTCTAGCTCCTCGAGGATGGCCCCGCCCTTGGGCAGCCAGAGCGGCAGGCCCGGCCCGGTGAACTCCGCGTCGAACGCGAAGAGGTTCATCTCCGCGCCAATCTTGCGGTGGTCGCGGCGCTTGGCCTCCTCCTGGAGCTTGAGCCACTCCTCGAGCGCGGTCTTGTTCTTGAAGGCCGTGCCGTAGATGCGCTGGAGCTGCGGGCCTTTCTCGTCGCCCTTGTAGTAGGCGGCGGCCACGGTGGTGAGCTTGAACGCGCCGATGTTGCCCGTGCGCATGACGTGCGGCCCGGCGCAGAGGTCGATGAAGTCGCCGTTCTTGAAGTAGGAGATCGCCTCGCCCTCGGGGATGTTCTGGAGCAGGTCGAGCTTGAACTTGCTGGCGTTGCCGGGCCGCTCGGCGAGGCCGCCGAGGCGTCCGCTCTGCGCATCGGCGATGGCCTGCTCGCGCGTGACGGTGAGTTTCTCGAAGACGTTGTTCGCCTTAATTTCCTTCTTCATCTCCTCCTCGAGCTTGGCGAAGTCCTCGGGGGAGATGCGGTGGGAGCATTCGAGGTCGTAGTAGAAGCCGTTCTCGACGGGCGGCCCGTAGGCGAACTGCGCGTCCGGCCACAGGCGCAGGATGGCGGTGGCCAGGACGTGCGCGCACGAATGCCGGATGCGCTCTAGCTCGGTCATCTTGGCGCGGTCGTCGAGGGTCTTGCGCTCGGGGTTCGGGGCGGGGGGCGGGACAGCGGGGGGGATCGGGTCTTGGGTTTCCATGTTGGGAGAAGAGGAAAGTAATCAGTTATTAGTCAGGGCGCGACGGCCGGGCGGAACTGAACACTGAAAACTGATTACTGAAAACTGATTACTGCTGCGCCGCGTTTCTGGATTGGCGTCTCCGAATCGTCCCGCCTATCGTCCCGCCCGCTTATGAAGCTGAAATCAGCCTTCTCACTCCTCGCACTCGTAGTCGCGGGGTTTGCCGTCGCACCCGCCGCCGAGGTGCGGTGCGCCGATGACTCGCCCGCCACCGCGAAGGTCGAGAAGCCCATCGTGTTCCTCGAAAAAAGCCCCATCATCGTCAAATACCAGCTTGGCCGGCTCTCGAACGAGCAACTCCTGCTCGTGGACCGCGAGACGACGCACCCCAAGTTCATCCTCCTTTGGGAAGCCCTCCTCGGACGGCCCGGCCTGGCAGTGAAGTTCCGCAGCGAGGCCGCCGACGGGCTCGCCAAGCTGAACAAATCCGACGTGCCGACCGAACTCCTCGCCGGCATCCAGCGCGCCACGGCCAGCCCACCGGTCGTTGCCGAGCTGTCCAAGCTCCTCGTCTCGCAGAAGCCGCAGGACTTGCAGAAGAGCCAGCCCGCTCTCGAAGCGCTCGCGGGCGGCGAAGGCCCGGACGCGGCGCGACAGGCCGCCTTCGCCGCGCTCATTGGCATCCAGCCGGCAGAGGCGCTCTGGACATTCGCGCAGTCCAAGCCCGGCGCGCTCGCGCAACTTGTCGCGGGCCTTCCCCTCGCGCCGGACGCTGCGAAGCGCTCGGCCTTCGCCGGCAAGGTCCTCCCGCTGCTCTCCCCCACCGCAGACGCCGCCACGCGCAAGGCCGCCATCAGCGCCGCCGCGAAGCTGCCGGGCAGCGAGGCCGCCGCGTTCGCCGCGCTCACAAAGGTCGTCGCCAGCGGCACCGAAGTCCCGACCGCCGCGCGCGCGCTGCTGACCTTGCCGCGCGATACCTGGCCCGACGCCGCGCTGAAGCCGCTCACCGATGCGTTGCTCGAACAAGCTAGGAAAGTCCCCGTGCCGCAGCGAACGGAGAACGACTTCCTCGATATTCAACAGCTCGGCTTCCAGCTCGCCGCGAAGCTGCCGAAGGAGGCCGCGCTGCCGGTGCGCAAGTCCTTCTCCTCCCTCGGCGTGAACGTCCTGCGCCTCGGCACGCTGCATGAGCAGATGTTCTTCGACAAACTCCAACTCGTCGCCGAAGCCGGCAAGCCAGTCGAACTCATCTTCCACAACTCCGACGCCATGCAGCACAACTGGGTGCTCATCCAAGTCGGCGCGGCAGACGAGATCGGGCTTGCCGCTGAGAAGATGCCGCCCCAACCCGACTCCCAAGGCCGCCTCTACGTCCCCGCCTCACCGAAAGTTCTCCAAGCCACGAAGATGTTGAACCCCAACGACACCTTCCGCCTGCGCTTCGACGCGCCCACGGAGCCGGGAGATTATCCCTACCTCTGCACCTACACAGGTCATTGGCAGCGGATGCGCGGCACGCTCAAAGTCGTGAAGGACCTCGACGAATATCTCGCGCAAGGCCACGCCGAACCCGCCGCCCCCGTCATCACCGAGTGGAAACTCGCCGACCTCGAGGCCGAACTGCCCAAGCTCAGCGCGGGCCGCGACTTCGCCAAGGGCAAGGCGCTCTTCACCACCGTCGGCTGCATCGCCTGCCACAAAGTCGGCGCAGAGGGCGTGCTCTGGGGGCCAGAACTGACAGGCGTCGCGGCCAAATACAAAGGCGACCCGAAGGCCGTGCTCGCCGAAATCCTGGAGCCCTCGAGGAACTTGGAGCCGCGCTACCGCCCCATCGAGTTCACCCTCGGCAACGAGGACCCCTTCACGGGCTTCCTTATCAAAGAAGAAGGCGAGACGCTCACCATCCAGACCGGCCCCGGCGAGGCGATGGTGAAGAAGTTCCCCAAGAAAGACCTCACGAGCCGGGCCTCCAGCAGCTCCATCATGCCGCCGGGATTGTTGAACCTGCTGAACAAGGAACAAATCCTCGACCTCTTGGCCTACCTCCAAGCCGGTGGCGACACGAAGCACGCGGCCTTCGGCAAGTGAGGGAAAACGGCCTTCGGCTCACTTCGCGTTCTTGCTGCGCGCGTGGGTGAGGAGCCAGGTGTAGAGGGCGTCGGTGCCGTAGGCGTCGTCCCAGCAGTTGTGGCCCACGCCGGGATACTCGGTGTATTTCGCGGTCGCGCCGGCCTTGGTCAGCGCCTCCTGCATCTCGCGGCTTCCCTTCACGGTCGGCTCGCGGTCCTTGTCGCCACAGAAATTCCAGATGGGCAGCCGTGCGGCGGCGAACTTCCCCGCGCTGGCCACCTCGGGCCGCGAGCACATCGGGACGATGGCCGCCCATGCGGAAGGGTCCTTGGCCGCGAGGCTCCATGTGCCGCTGCCGCCCATGGAGAGGCCGGTGAGATACACGCGGTCGGGGTCGGTGCTGAACTCGGCCTGCGTCTGGCGGAGCATCCCAAGCGCGCGTTGCGCGTCCGGGCCGTCGGCAAGCCAGTTGCTGCCCGGCTGGCACTGCGGGATGACGGTGACGAAGGGAAACGTCGCCTTGCGTTTCCAAATGGCCGGCCCGAGGCCAACCATGAGCGGGTCAAGGTTGTTCAGCCCGCGTTCGCCGGAGCCGTGGAGGAAGAGCATGACGGGGGGCTTGCCGGAGGGGTCTGCCTTGGCGGGCACGAAGAGGACGAAGGGGTGCTTCTGCCCGGCCGCGTCGGTGAAGACGCGGTTCTGAAAGCCGGTTGCCACAGGCTTGGCGGCCGGCTCGGCGGCGAGGAGCGAGTGACTGAGGATGGCGAGGGAGACGCAAGTGAAGGCGATGCGGAGTGAAACGGGTTTCATGCGCGCACGCTGAAGGAGCCTCGTCGCTCACGCAAGGCGGAAGGGCGCACAAGGAGCCCCCTTGACGGCACCCGGCGACACTCCTACTGTGCAGGACCACCTATGAGACTGCGTGCTTCCTCCGCCTTCACGCTCATCGAACTGCTCGTGGTCATCGCGATCATCGCGATCCTCGCGGGGATGCTGCTGCCGGCGTTGAGCAAGGCGAAGGAGAAGGCGAAGATGATCAAGTGCCTGAACAACCGGAAGCAGGTGGCGCTGGGGTTGACAGTTTACGCCGGTGATCACGACGACAAGTTGCCACCGTATGCTTACAACTACGGGGTCACACCGGCGGTCACACAGCAGCCCGAGTGGCGCAACGTGCTGGCACCCTACATCGGCATGCAAAGCAACACGGTGAATCAGGAGTTCGAGGGAAAGATGGGCTGCCCGGCACTGCTCATCAAGACCGTGCCAATCACCATCCAGATTACGACAGCCCCGAATTACAACCAGGTCATCAACTATCACGCTGTCCTGACAGGTGCTGGCGGGTCGGCGCGGCTGGGGAGCTTGCCGGCGAACACATTCCTCGTCGGCGAGTCCACCAATCAGGTCATCTACACTCCAACGAATCCGAATTGGAGAATGAACATCGACACTGATGGAGATGGCATTCCGGACGGAAGCGCCACCCCGCCCCAGCCAGGTGTGAAATTCAACAACTTCCTCTTTCATCACAACCGCGGGAACTCGGCTGCCTT
>SIBB01000250.1 GCA_009695395.1 Pedosphaera sp.
GCTACCCCACCGATTGCGATCGTTTTCTTGTTTTTCATATTGTTAGTTATCCTCTGCAAAAAATTTTTCTACTTTCCCTCAAAGTTAATATCCTCCGCGACACCATCAGTTAGGGCTGGCCTCCTTCGCGTTTCTCTGGGAAGCCGCAGCACCCACAGCCACACCCACAGCCACGGGGAGCGACGCCGCATTAATCCCGCTGGCGTTCAAAGCCGGATACGCAGCAATCAGAGTGGAGGTGAACAATTCCCTCAGGGCAGGCTTGTTCACTGCGACCCACGCTGTGATCTCCTCGGCCAACCTCTGCCTGTCGCCGGCAGGCGCCGCATTGATTATCAGTTTTGCCTCGTTGATCAGTGCGGCCGCATCGGTGCGGGCGGTGAGATTACCCTTCTGCGTCGTTGTCAAAAGTGGAGCAGGAGCGGCGTGCGCCAACGGGCTCACATGCGCCATTGTTCCAACGATTCCTGCTACGAGCAGGGCCTTGAGGAGACTGTAGCTGTTCTTCATATAGTTTTTTTGAGAACCGTTTTTTTGGGCTCAAAAGAACCTTAGCCAAAAATTCTGAACTGTGACAATGCTTTTTTACAAAAAGTTTCGGGTTTTTTTTAAAGCCTTTTAGCCCCCTCTGACTCTCAATACTTCGCCGTGGCCCCAGTGGGCTTGAGGCTCAAGGCGGCGGTGTTCTCCCGGGCCTTGGCCAGCATCATCCCCAACTCGCTCGCCACCGCGATGAACTGGAAACCCTCGGCCGCGCGGCGCTTGGCGGACTCTACGTCCGGCACATGGATGCCGGAGGCGATGCCGTATTTTTTCGCGGTCTCGCGGACGGCCTTGAGCGCGTCCACGAAGGGTGGGTGGGCGCTGTCGAAGGACGGCTTTTGCCCCATGCTCTTGTGCAAGTCGTTCGGCCCGATGAAGACGCCGTCAATGCCCGGCACGCTGAGAATGCCCTCGAGGTTCTTCACGCCCTCCACGTGCTCAATCATGACGATGAGGAGGATTTCGTCGTTGGCCTTCTCGTAGTAAGTGGCGGGGTCGGTGTCGAAGTTGGGCGCGTGGAGCTGTCCGCCGACGGAGCGGTTGCCGATGGGATGATAGCGGGTGTGCTGAACGGCGGCCTCGCACTCGGCGCGGGAGTTGACCATCGGGACGACGACGCCCCACGCGCCGATGTCCAGGACGCGCTTGATGTTTTCGCCGGTGTTCCACGCGATGCGCACCAGCGGCGCGGCCCCGCCGGCGGTGATGGCCATGAAGCTGTTCGCCATGGTCTCGAAGTTGTAGGCCGAATGCTCCATGTCGCAGGTGAGCCAGTCGAAGCCCAAGCCGGACATGAGCCGGGCGGCGGCGGGGTCGGGCAGCGCGAGCCAGGTGCCGAAGCTGACTTCACCGCGTTTGAGTTTGGCGCGAACGTGATTGGTTTTCATGTGCGCGAATGGCACGCGAAGGGGCAGGGATTTGCGAGTGGATTATTCCGAGTGGGAAATGTCGCGCCCCTTCACTTCGCCTGCAAACCCCGGAATTTCTCCCGCAGCTGGCTCACCGTGCCGATGGCGAGGAATACCTCGTATTCCAGCTTAAATCCGTTCGTGATGGCCAGCGTGCGGATGGGCGCGAGGTAGGAACAGCCGCCGCCATCGGGGCCGGCCTTACCAGGGTGGCGGTAGAACGTCATCTCCGTCGTGCCGGGCACGCAGACGCCGAGGCCCCAATCGCGAGCGTCCACGTAAGCGGCCCAGTTCTCGGTCAGGCCCTTGTCGTATTCGTTCGGCCAGCCGGGAACGCGCCGCGTGAGCGCTTCTCCGGTCCACGGCGCGGCGCCCTTGTAGTAAAGGAGGTTCGTCAGCGCGAAGTCCGCAAAGACGGCGGGCAGCTCTTGATGCGCTGGCGGATGATTCGTCGCGCCGGAGTAGGTCATGCGAAAGCGCAGGTGCGCGACGCGATTGGTCAACGTGAGCCACTCCTCCATCACCACCTCCGGCAAGTCCACGCCCGTGGCCCAATGCTTCGGCTGTGTCTTGGCATAGAGCGTGGTCGCGGTGTTCGTGAAGGCCAGCGTGCGCGCCGGCTCGCCGCGCCAGCCGCCGCCTTGCACGGGATTCCAACGCCACGGCTTGCCGTTCCAGTCCGAGCCATCCTTCGCGCCGTAGTAGGACTGCTGGATGAACCGTCCCTTGTCGTGATGGTTCAGCAAGTTCCTTCCCGTCGCGCTCTCGCCGAAGTAGCCGATGCTCGCCCCCGCCGCCCGGTCCACCCCGAGGCGGACCAGACCGTTGTCGAGGTAGAGCCAGTCGGCGGCGGAGACCAACTGCACTCCGAGGACGAAAATGCCCGCGGTTAGGAAGAAGCGTAGCCAGCGGGACATGTGCCGACGGGTGTTTAACCAACCTTTGCCCGCAACGCCGCCGACTGGAAGACGTCACCATTCACCACATGCATCGGCTTCTTACCGTGCATCAAGTCCACGATGGCCTGCGCCGCGGCGAGGCTCACGCGCTCGCCGGTCTCGCGGCCGTTGAAGGCCTGATGCGGCGTGAGCAGCACGTTCGGGCAGCGGCGCAGCGGATGATCGTTGGGCAACGGCTCGGTGGTGAAGGCGTCCACGGCGGCCCCGGCGATGGTCTTCTGCTCGAGCGCGCGGACCAGCGCGGCCTCGTCCACCAGCGCGCCACGCGCGGTGTTGATGAGGTAGCTGTTGGGCTTCATTTGCTTGAACTGCGCCTCGCCGATGAGGCCGCGGTTCTGCGGCGTGAGCGCGCAGTTGAGAGAGACGAAATCGCTCTGCCCCAGCAGCTCGTCGAGGGAAACGAACTTCACCCCGAGCGCCTCGGCGTGCGGGTTCGGCGCGATGTCGTGGCCGAGGATTTTCATGTTGAAACCCGACGCGCGCTTCGCCACGGCCTGCCCGATGCGCCCGCAGCCGATGATGCCGAGCGTCTTGTTCGACACGTCGTGGCCCCACGCGACGGACCAGCGATTGTCGCGCATGACGACGTGGCCCTCGTGGACGCGGCGCGCGAGCGCGAAGAGCAGCGCCCAAGTGTAATCCGCCACCGCGCCGTCGAGCATGCCCGGCGTGAACGCGACCACGATGCCCAGCCGCGTGGCGGTGGGGATGTCAATGGAGTCGTAACCCACGCCCCAGCGGGAGATGCACTTGAGCCGCGCGGCATTCGCGTGTTCGAGAACGGCGGGGGTGTATTTGTCCGCGCTGGCGAGTGTCGCGTCGCAGCTGGCCATATAGGCTTGCACATCGTCGGCACTGAGCGGGCCGAACTTGGGCGCGAGAATGACTTCGCAGCCGGCATCGCGCAGGAGTTGGTAGGCGGGTTGGCCGACTTCTTCAGCAGCCCGGGCGGTGATGAGAACTTTCCACGACATAGCGAACTGAGTGTGGCGAGGTCGGTGACGGCGTGCAAGCGCGGCCCTTCCCCTCTTCCTCGTAATCCTGCTCCTCGGGTCGCGTCAGGAGGCATCTCACTTACTTACAACCGCCGCTTAGAAGAGCTTTGCAAGTTCTGGCGGCAGGGGTGATTCAAACTGGAGATCCTTGCCCGTGATCGGGTGGCGGAATTTCAGCAACCACGCGTGCAGGCCAAGCCGCTTGGAGGGGTCCGTGCGAGCAGAGTATTTCTCGTCGCCGATGATGGGGCAGCCAATCTCCGCAAGCTGCACGCGGATCTGGTGACGGCGCCCCGTGCCGAGCCGCAGCTCCACCAACGCCATGCGCGCGTTGCGCTTGAGCACTTCGTAATGGGTGATGGCATGGCGGGTAAGGTTGCTGGCCGGCACAGAATACACCTTGTGGGGCGAAGCCTCATCCAGATCGGATTCGAGCACTCCGCTATCCGCCTTAGGTCCGCCTTCGACGATGGCAAGATAGCGTTTCTCACCCTGATCCCAGTTCGCTTGCAGCAGCTCTTTCACCTCGCCTGTGCGCGCGAAGACCATCAGCCCAGAGGTCTCGCGATCCAGCCGATGAACGATGAAGATGCGGGCACGGCTGCGTTCATTACCACCCCGCACGTAGTCGGTGAGGAAGGCGTAGGCGGTCTTTTCGCGCTCGGCTTCGCTGGACATTGACAGCAGGTTTTTCGGCTTGTCGATGACGATGAGATGCTCGTCCTCAAAGTGAATCTTCATCGCCGCCGGCAGGCGATTACATGTGCGCAGGTTCTTTTCAGAGCGCATGGAAACCACATCGCCGGGTCGCAGCGGATGATCGAACTGCGTGGTCGCCCCGCCATTGACCAGGATGGCCTCAAACTTGAGGCTGTGGCGCACCTTGTTCTTTTTAACCTCCGGCAGGCTGGCAAAAAGAAAGGCGAGCAGTTCCGTCGGCTGCTGGACCGTGAGGGGTCGAAACATGGAGAGTGAAAAGCGGCGCTGGTTTACTTCATCGTCTGCGCACAGTCTCGAGCTTCTGTCGGAAAGCCAAGTTCAGCGTGTGCGCCAGTTCAACTTCCACTCGCCCGGTTATCACTCGCCGCTCTATTGTCTTGAACATCATCCGCAGCACCAGCCAGTTCAGCCACCGCATTCGGATTTTCTTGATGGCAGCAGATAAACCGGACCTCAAACAACGAGGCCGGGGGTGTTGAACTTGTTGAAACTAGCCAGACAGACTCCGAGCATCAACGCCTGCGCGGACACGAACTGGACGTGCTCTCGGACAGCAAAGGCCAGATCTCGGCGGGCAAGGCGACGGCGAAACTGCCGAGCTTGGAGTAGGCTCCCTCTCCATTCCTCGGACCGTCTTCGACTCCGGCGTTCGGGCTGAAGTGGCAGCGACAGAGAGGCGTCTATCCTGTGCAACCAGCATTGAACTGGCTGTTGAGCCCGACGGCGAACGCAACTGAACCCTTCCACCATGAGTGTTAAAACAGCCGGCTATCTCATCCTCTACGGCGCCTTCCTGATCGTGTGCGGGGCCCTGGGGTATGGGTCCAACCCGGAGAAGGCCAAGACCGCGTTGATGTCGGGCGGCACTTTCGGTGCGCTCTCAATCTTGTGGGGCGTGCTGGGGGCACGGGGCCTTGGTTGGAGTTTGGTGGCGGCACAAGTGACCACCGGGCTGCTCACTCTGGTGTTTGCTTGGCGGGCCAGCGACGGTTGGAAGGCGGTCGTCGCCGGCAACTCGGACAAGCTCTTCGCCGCGAGTTTGATCACGGCGATGCTCGTGGGTTCGGTGGTGATGCTGGTGCTGCTTCAGATCGGCCGTGAGACTCCGGGCGACAAACCGCCGAGTGACCCACCGGCCTGAATCTATTTCGGCGTTCGGGATACCCCCCCTCCTGACCTCGGCAGAGACGCGACTCAAAGCAAACTCGCCTGCCGACCAGTGTTCGGTTTCAGCCCCAGTTTCTTGTAGCTCAACTCCGTCGCCACGCGACCTTGCGGCGTGCGCTGGAGGTAGCCTTCCATGATGAGGTAAGGCTCATAGACTTCTTCGATGGTGTCCGGTTCCTCGCCCACGGCGACGGCGAGGGAACTCACGCCCACCGGCCCGCCGCCGAACTTCACGATGACCGCTTCGAGGATGCGCTTGTCCATTTCGTCGAGGCCGTTCTGGTCGATCTCCAGCATGGCGAGGGCCTTGTCCGCGACGACTTCGGTGATGCGGCCGTCGTGGCG
>SIBB01000003.1 GCA_009695395.1 Pedosphaera sp.
CTGCCCGAGGACTACGACCGCATGGGCGCGGACTATGACCAGTTCCGTGCCTACCTGCTCGCGGGGCACCCCTCCTCCTGAGCATCTGCCACCCGCAGTCACTTGCGGCGCAACCTTCGAAATGGTGAGTCTCAAGCTGCGCCCTCCTGCTCTGCCGGGCTAACAATTGCTTGACGCCTCCCGGCCTTCCGCATTGCATAAGCACTCATGAAGCAATTCTTTTTCAGTCTCCTCCTGTTGATCGCGGTTGGCGGCACGGGCTGCATCTCCACTGTGGACGGCCACAAGTCGGTGGGTGTGCCCTTCCGCAAGGACTCGATTGTCAGCCGCTACCAGATTTCGGTCGCGCAGGTCATTGATGCCGCCAAGGAAGTGCTTGCTGCTGAAAAGGGTGGCTTGGGCGTGCTCCAGTCCGAGAACCGCATCAGCAACTCCCTCGTCGCCAAGGTCGACACCCGCACAGTCTATCTCAAAGTCACCGAGGTGGAGCCGAACATCTCCGAGATTGTCGTCCAAGTCCGCACCGACGCTGGCTGGCCGGACATTAACTGGGCGGCGGAGATCGACAAACAGATCGCACTACGCCTGCGCCCGTAAGCGCTGGAAGTTTCCTTTCCCAACTAAAAGCCGAGGTTCACTCCTCGGCTTTTTTCTTTTCAAACTTACTGATGGGTTGGAGGTAGAGCATCGCCATGGCCGCGCGCTCGGCAGCGGCGCTCTTCGGGTAAAGCGCCTGAATGCGCTTCAAGGTCGCGCGACCGCCCTCCACGTCATTGAACAATTTCACCTGCCAGTTGGCCCGCTGGTGCAGCCAGCGCACCACCTCGCGCTGCGGTTGGCCGGGCCTGGTGATGAGAATTTCCAACTCCTGCAGACCGCGCTCGTAGAACTCGAACTCCTCCACGTAGAGCCGAGCCAACTCCTCGCGGGCGCTCCAGTCGTTCGCATTTTTTGCCAGCCGGTCGTGCAGGCGGCGTTCCTCGGTGTTGATGTCGGGCTTCTCGGCCGCGACGAATTTCCGGCGCACGCCGATCTTGCGCTGGTATTCCGGGATGGCGATGGGCTCGTGGTTATCCTCGTGCGCGATCATTTCCGGAGTGGTGAAGTTGGCAAGCCGCTGCTGCGCATGAAGTGCCGCGTTGGTGCCAGCGACCATCGTGATGATGCGCTCGACAGCGAGGCGGGCGGCCTCGGAGTCGCGGGCGAACTTGAGGTGCCAGTCGGCGGCGGTGTTCAGCGCGTAGGCGATTTGCCCGGGCGCAAGGCTCTCGAGCAGCAGCGTGTCCTCGATCACGGCGAGCGCGCCCGCCAAATCCTCCGAGTGCTCGGCCAGCAACGTCGCCAACCGCATCCGCCCGTCGAAGTCGTCGGGGAACTTCTCCAACTCCGCGCGCACGGCGGCCACGGCGGCAGGAAAGTCTCCGGCCATGCGCTTGGCTTCGGCTTGGTCATAGTAGGGCTTGGATTCGAGCGGGGTCTCGTCTTCGTAAAAACTTGCGAACGGGTGGGCGATTGCGCCCAGCAGATCGTCCCGCCAGATCACACCCAGCGCGAGCGCGCAAGCCATCGAGGCCGCCAGCCCAACGACGGCAATCAAGCCACCTTCACGGAACATGCCGACGCCGTATCGAATGAAGCAGTAACCGATGATCAAACTGGCTGCGCCTTTGATGACGAAGCCCCACGGCCCTGACTCGTCTTTCTGCAAGCGCCACCAGACGAACCACCCAAAACCTGCGAGTCCGGCAGTCCATTCCAAAATTTTGAGGGCGATGTCCATGCCGTTGGCTATGCGGTGAGTTTGCCCGTGGCGCGTGTATTGTCAAAGCCACGCTGCCAGCAGGATAATACTTCACCTTTGGCTGCGTCGCCCTATCCTCCCCGCCATGTTCAGCTCGCTTCACCACCTCCGCCGTTGGGCGTGCCTTTTGAGCACCGTCGCCGTCACCAGCACGTTCGCCGCCGTGCCATCGCTTCAGCTCACCTTGCAAAAGCGCGTGGAGACCAAACCCACCAGCGGCGAGTTCCGTGTCACGACCACCGCCGAGGCGTGGCAGCCGAAGCAGACCGCCATCATCGTCTGCGACATGTGGGACCTGCACCACTGCAAGAACGCCGTCACGCGCGAGGTCGAGCTGGCCCCGCGCATGAACACCCTGCTGGAGAAGGCGCGCACGCAAGGCGTCTTCATCATCCACGCGCCGAGCAGTTGCATGAAATTCTACGAGACCCACCCGGCGCGCGAGCGGGCCAAGGCCGCGCCCAAGGCCGCAAACCTACCCACCGACATCGGGGTGTGGTGCAAGCAGATTCCGGCCGAGGAGTTGGGCAAGTATCCGATTGATCAGACCGACGGCGGCGAGGATGACGACCCGAAGGAACACGCGGCGTGGGCTGAGGAACTAAAGGCGAAGGGTCTGAACCCGCGCGCCCCGTGGACTCGGCAGATTGACGTGCTCAAGATTTACGACCACGACGCCATCAGTGATTCCGGCGTGGAGATTTGGAACCTGCTCGAGCAGCGGGGCATCTCGAACGTCATCCTCATGGGCGTCCACGTGAACATGTGCGTGGCGGGGCGGCCTTTCGGGCTGCGTCAGATGGCCAAGAACGGCAAGCGCGTCGTTCTCATGCGCGACTTCACTGACTCGATGTATAACCCCGCGCGCTGGCCGTTTGTGGACCACTTCCGCGGCACGGAGTTGTTCATCGAGCACTTGGAGAAGTATGTCTGCCCGACCATCACGTCAGACCAGATGCTGGGTGGAAAGCCCTTCACCTTCAGCACCGCACCGCTGCGGAAGAACTGAGCCCGAACTCCTCAGCCGCGATGGGCGGCACGTCCTGCCCGATGACTTCGCTGCGGCAACTGCCAGTCCATCGGCTCAGTTGAGGAGGTGCTCCTTGTAGAACAGGATTGTGGACAGGAACTGAAAATCCGCATTGCGCTTCTTGGCGAAGCCGTGGCCCTCGTCCTTGGCCATCAGATACCAGACCTTGCCGCCGGCGTCGCGGATGGCTTTGACCATCTGCTCGGCCTCAGTGAGCGGCACGCGCGGATCGTTCTTCCCCTGCACGACGAAGAGCGGTTTTTTGATTCGGGCTGCGTGGTTCGCGGGCGAGATGCCTTCGAGGAACTCCTTCATCTTCGGGTCGCGCTCGTCGCCGTATTCCACCCGGCGCAGGTCGCGCCGATAGTCCTGAGTGTTGTTCAGGAAGGTGACGAAGTTCGAGATACCCACCACGTCAATGCCGCAGCGCAGGATGTCCGCATACTGAACCATGCACGCCAGGCTCATGTAGCCGCCGTAGCTGCCGCCCGTCACGGCGATGCGGCTGCGGTCGAAGTCCGGCTGCCGCGCGATCCACCCGAGGATGGTGGCAATGTCGCGCACGGAGTCCTCGCGCTTGAAGCCGTTGTCCAGGGTGAGGAACGTCTTCCCGTAGCCCGCCGAGCCGCGCACGTTCGGATACACGATCGCGACGCCCAGCTCGTTGAGGAAGTAGTTGTTCCGCGCCTGGAAGACGGGGCGAGACTGGCCCTCCGGTCCGCCGTGGATGTTGATGATGGTCGGGCGCGGGCCGGGAAATTTCTTCGGATCGGGCCGATAGACGATGGCGCTGATGAGCAGGCCGTCGAAGCTGCTGAGTTTGAGAATCTCCGGCTCCACGAAGCTCTCCGGGTTCAAGCCGCCCGTCTCGCTTTCCGTCCAGCGCTCCAGCAGCCCGGTGCGCGCGTCGAGGGAATACACGTCGGACGGCGACTTGGCGGAGCTGAGGTTGAAGGCGAGGTCGTGCCCGTTGGCGTGCCACTCGAGGTTGCTCACCGTGCCGAGCGGAAGCTTGGGGTTTGGCATCAGCTTGCCCTTCTTCGCGTCCATCAGGTTCAGCGCGCCCACGCCGGCCTCGTTCGTGACGAACGCGATGACCTTGCCGTCAGGCGACTGCTCGAACTCCTCCACGTCCCAAGTGATGCTTGCGGTGAGCGTGGTCTGCTCGCCGCTCTTGAGGTCAATGCGGATGAGCTGCTGGAACTCCGAGTCGTCGTCGGATGTCGCGAGCACAGCCTTCCCGTCGTGTGCGAAGCGCGCGTGGCCGTAGGCGACCTTGTCCTTAGTCGCGCGCGTGAGCTGCGAGCGCTTGCCGGTGCGTGCGTCCACGAGGTGGAGGTGGCTCTCGTTGATGGAAATGTATTGGAGCACGAGCAGCAGGCTGTCGTCGGGCGACCAGTCGAGCACGCCCCAGCCGCCACCGGAAAGCTCCGTGAGCAGGCGGTCTGTCTTGGGGTCGGACGGAATCATCACCCAGATGTCATTGTCCTTCCCAGTGCGGCGCGTCGAGCTGTAGGCGAGTTGGATGCCGCTGTTGGAGAAACGTGCGCCGGTGTTGCGCGACTTACCGTCCGTCAGGAGCGTGTTACGGCCGTCATGGAAATCATGGCGGTGGAGCTGATAGAATTCCCCGCCACCACTGTCCTGGGAGAACACCGCGAAATCACCGGCCCGCGGACGAAACTTCGCGCTCCCCACCGGCTCCGTGCCGAAGGTCACTTGCTTGCGGGCGCCGCCGGGCGTCTTGACGAGGTGGAGCTGCGGCGTGTCCGCAAAGCGCGTGGTGATGAGCATTTCGCGGCGGATAGGATGCCAGCTCTGGAACGCCGCCGCCCGGAACTCGAGGTAGCGCGCCACATCCCGCCGCATCTCCAGCGGGATGGCGGGCACGCCCTCGACCACGAGATTGTCCGGCACCTGCGCGGTAGCAGTGAATCCGAGGAAAGCGACGAGCAGGCTGAGCTTCTTCATAGTGTGCGCAGCGGTGTAGCAGAAACCGGCCCGCGAGCAAACAGGTTTGCGCGGGCGCAAACAGACAGACGTGGATCCCGCTGGTGGGGTCCTGGAATGCGACTCGAAACCATTTGGACGCGGCCGGCTGAACTTACCGGCGACCGCGCAAAAATTGCCCGTGCCGAAGCTGAACTTTTCCGTGACCACGCCGTTCCATCGGTGTCTATTCGAGCGATGAAAGCCAACCACGCTCGTCACCCACTCCACATCCAATCCCCGCGCCGTGAGTTCCTGCGGCAGGCTGCCTTTGCCTCGGCGCTCTTTACTGTGCCGGGTCTCTTCGCCGAGCAACTCGCGCTCACGCCGAAGCAGACCGAGGGGCCGTTCTATCCCGACAAGCTCCCGCTCGACACGGACAACGACCTCGTCACCATCAACGACGGCCTCACGCCCGCCGTCGGCGAAATCACATGGCTCAGTGGCCGCCTGCTCACCGCGAGCGGTTCGCCCATTCGCAACGCCACCATCGAAATCTGGCAGTGCGACTCGACCGGAGTTTATCTCCACACCCGCACCGGCGGCGACAAGGCTAAGCGCGACGCGAACTTCCAGTGCTTCGGCCGCTTCATCACCGGCAGCACGGGCGAGTATCTCTTCCGCACCATCAAGCCCGTGCCGTATCCCGGTCGCGCGCCGCACATCCACCTCGCCGTGAAGCTCAAGGGGAAGAAGGAACTCATCTCCCAGTGCTACATCAAGGGTCACGCCGGCAACGAAAAGGACTTCATCTGGAAGGGTATCAAAGATGCAAAGCAGCGCGAGAACGTGACCGTGGACTTCGCGCCGCTCAAAGGCTCGAAGGCCGGCGAACTCGCCGCGAAGTGGGACGTGGTGATGGGGCTGACGCCCGGGGAGGCGTAACTTCACGGAAATGAAACTCCCCATCGCTTTCCTATTGGGGGTTGCCACCTCGGTCTTTGCCGAGCCGCCGCTCGACTGGGTTGACCCCGCCACCGGCCACCGCGTCGTGCGGCTCTCGCGTGAGGCGGGCAGCGCGAGCCTTTACTTCCACCAGAACGCCTACACCTCCGAGGGCGACAAGTTGGTCATCACCACACCGCGCGGAATGGAGACGGTGAACCTCACCAACCACGCGCTCGAAGTCGTCGTGCCGCGCGCCAGCTATGCCTTGGGCGGCAGCAGCGGCGTCGAGGTCGGACGCAAGTCGCGGCAGGTTTACTACGGCGTGCGCGGCGATACCGGCACCATCATCCGCGCCACGCACCTCGACACGAAGGCCACGCGCGACGTAGTCAAGCTCCCCTTCGTCGCCGCTTTTAACGGGATCAACTCCGACGAGACCCTCCTCATTGGCACAATGAGCGAGCGCGGCCCCGGCCTCCGCCCGACGTCTCCGCCCGACGCAAAGGCCGACAGCAAGGACGCCAAAGAACCCGCCGCCACTCCACGCCCGAACTTCGGCAAACGCACCAGCCTCGCCGCGCGCACCAACATCCCGCGCGCGATGAAGTTCTACTCCGCCGACCTCAAGACGGGCGAAGTGAAGTTCTTCAACCCCAGCACCAACTGGCTCAATCACGCGCAGTCCTCGCCCGCCGACCCGCTCATGATGCTCTATTGCCACGAGGGCACCTGGCACGAGGTGGACCGCGTCTGGACTCTGCGCGTCGGCACCGACACGCCCCGGCTGATGCACGCACGCACGATGCCCTACGAGATTGCCGGCCACGAATTCTTCAGCCATGACGGCCGCTGGGTTTGGTATGACCTTCAAACTCCGCGCGCGAAGGAGTTCTGGCTCGCGGGCGTTCACCTCACGACCGGCGAGCGCTTCCGCTACGCGCTCGCCCGCAGCGAGTGGAGCGTCCACTACAACGTCTCGTGGGACGGCCGGCTCTTCGCCGGCGACGGTGGCGGCCCCGACAGTGTCGCGAACCAGACGCCGTTGCCCGACAAGCGAAAGCTCAACCCGCCTGGCAACGGCCAGTGGATTTACCTCTTCCGTCCGCAGCCCGGCTTCAAGACCGAGACCGTGGACGGCCAGCCGGTGAAAGTGAGCCGTTTCGAGGCCGAGAAACTCGTGGACCTGTCGAAGCACGACTACAGCCTCGAACCCAACGTCACCTTCACTCCCGACGGCAAGTGGCTCGTCTTCCGCAGCAACATGCACGGCGAACGCCACGTGTATGCCGTCGAAGTGGCGAAGGCCAAATAGCCATCCACAACGGCCACCACCTGCGTCGAAGCCGCCACTCCCGTCTGAAAATCACCTGACTCTATGAACTCAAAACTGATCCTCGCGACATTGCTCCTGCCCGTCGCGCTGTTCGCCGCCGAGTTGCCGAAGGAAATTCCCCTCTGGCCAAAGGGCGCGCCCGGCTCCGATGGCAAGACGGAGAAGGAATTGCACGTGAAGAACGCCGCGGGCGATGTCACCAGCGTCTCGCGCATCCACAACCCCAGCCTCACGCCCTACTTGCCTGCCAAAGACAAGGCCAACGGCTGCGCGGTGCTCGTCATTCCCGGCGGCGGGCACCGCGTGCTCGCCATCCAGCACGAGGGTTACAACGTCGGCGAGTGGCTGCGCGAGCGCGGCATCGCGGCCTTCGTGCTCAAGCACCGGCTCGCCCGCGAGACGAACTCCACCTACCAGATCGAGGTCGAGTCGCTCGCTGACACACAGCGCGCGATGCGCCTCATCCGCAGCCGCGCGGCGGAGTGGAACGTGGACCCATCGCGCCTCGGTGCGATGGGCTTCAGCGCCGGCGGCGAACTCGCGTGGCTGGTCAGTTTGCGCAATGATGACGGCCTCGCCGACGCGAAGGACGCCGTGGAAAAGTTGGGTTGCATGCCCGCGTTCCAAGCGCTCATCTACCCTGGCCGCTCCGCAACCATCTTGCCGGTGAAAGGCGTTCCACCCGCGTTCCTCTGCGCTGGCTACGGAGATCGGCAGGACATCGCGGAGGGTTTGGCTGAGGCGTATCTGCGTTTCAAGAAGGCGGGCGTCCCGGCGGAGCTGCACATGTATTCCAACGCGGGCCACGGTTTCGGCCTGCGTGCGAGCAACAAGGGTCCGCACGCCGCGTGGCCAGAGCGCTTCGTCGAGTGGCTGGACGTGCGTGGGATGCTGTCGGCAACAAAGCCCTGATTCGCTCGGGGCGCGAAAGGGGAATCGGGACTGCGTCAGCGGGGAATTCTTCCTGCCCGCCCACCTTCCAAATGAAACTTCCGCCTCGCCTTATTTCGACAAGGCAACGATGTAGCGCTGGAAGCGGGTGGTCTCCTCCGCGAGGCTCAGGTCACTGTAGATGTGGTGGAGGTTCGAGCAGATGCGCACAAGGATGCGCCGCGGTGTGACGGACGACAAAAAACCGTCATGGAAGTCGTTCCCCGAGTTGATGAGAAACTTGATGCAGTCACCCTTCGTCATCAGCTTGCCCTTGCGAAAGGCGTCGATGTAAATCTCGCCGCGCGAGGTCTGGAGCCGGCAGATGAAGTGTCCCGGCATGCCGATGCCCGTGATCGGGAGCCGCAGGCGGCGCGCCATGGCCAGATAGACCACGCACATGCTCACTGGGTTTCCGGTGCGCCGGTCAATCACCCGGTTCAAGTAGCTGTTGTCCGGGTCCGAGTAATCCTTCTCGTTCCCCGTGAAGCCGAGTTCGTTGAACAGGTAGAAGTTGATCGTGCCAATGATGCGGTCCAGCGGCGCACCGAAGTCTATCCGCGCGCGCAGGTCCGCCGCGTAGGTGTCGAAGAGCGCGGAATAGGCCAGCGCGTTGATGTTCGGATATTGCGTCTGGCACAGCAGCCAGATGGCCTGCTCCAAGTCCAGATCCTCGCCGCGGCTGAGGCAGAACGCGAGGAAGCGGTTGTCCGCCGCGCCGCGCTCGAAGTAGTCCACGATCTCCTGCGCGCGCCGGCGCAGCACCGGGTCGCTGCTCAACGTGTGCGCCCGCAGCCATTCGCGCGCAGGTTGGCCCTCCTCAATGATCTTCGCGCGGATGACCTGATAGATGGCGGGATCCTCGTCCGTGAGCAGCGTGAGGAGCGCGGAGCGCTGGCCCTCGGTGAGGGCCGCCGGAGGATTCGCGGTGGTGGCAGAGGGATTCACGGCTGACTTGAAAATTGTGGCCGGCAGCGCCACTTAGTTCAATGCAGAAACCGACCGGCGGCGCGGCGGGAGAATTCACGGCCAAGCCCGCGCGCCACTTTGAACCTTGAACTTTGAACCCGGAACTTCACCCTCCGGCTCATGGAAACACCCGACCAATTGCGTGAACTCTTTCGGATGCAAAAGGCCCTCAACGAACGCATCGGCGTGCGCACCGACGGGATGAGCGAGGAGGAGAAGACCAAATGGCTTCTCAACTACACCCGCGCCATGCAGCAGGAGATGGCCGAGCTGACCGACAGCGTCCCGTGGAAGTGGTGGGCCAAATACCAGAAGTTCGACGAGCAGAACGCGCGCGTGGAGGTCGTGGACCTGTTCCACTTCCTCATCAGTATGGCGCAGGTGCTGGGCATGAGCGCAGACGACGTCTTCGCCGCCTACGTGAAGAAGAACGCGGTAAACTTCCAGCGCCAAGACTCCGGCTACACGGAGAAGGACCACGACGACTCGAAGCATATTTGACCGAGATGCTCACTTGGGTTCCTTGGTCGGGGGTAAACTTTCAGCTTTCAGAAAGGTCGCCAGCTTCTCCGCATACACCCCGTTCGCCTTCGCGCTCGGATGGCCGTCGTGCGGCGCATTTGTGTTCACGGGATCAGTGAGCGGCACGGAGATGTCCACGGCGCGGAGGCCCACCGCGCGGCACCATTCCAGCATCGGCACGGCGTCGGAGCTGATGCCGGCAACGACGAACGAGATGCCTTCCTTTGCGCAGAGGGTCGCCCAGCTCGCGAGCAGCGCGCGCGACACCGCCTGGCTGCGGACGCGCTCTTCCTCAGCAATGTTCGCCTGCTGTTCCAGCCAGTGCATCAGCGCGGACTGCCGTTGCAGCGGCCACTCGAAGTAAGTCGCCGT
This sequence comes from Pedosphaera sp., assembly GCA_009695395.1. Lineage (GTDB taxonomy): Bacteria > Verrucomicrobiota > Verrucomicrobiia > Limisphaerales > SXTU01 > SXTU01. The sequence continues at coordinate 9,835 of SIBB01000003.1, forward strand.
CGCGGCGTCGTAGCTGAGTTGTCCGGCGGCGTTGAGCCGCGCGAAGGGATAAACCAATTCCGGCAAACGGTTGTATGGCGCGAAACCCTTCTGCCAGATGCGGACGTAGGTGTTGCGGAAGTCGTGGAATCGCCCGTAGGCCACGACCAACACCGCCGGCTTGCCCCGCACCTTGAGCAGTTCCTGAAACAGCAACCGCTGATGCAACGTGCCGTAGCCGGACACGCCGCCGTTCACCACCTCGAACTCCGGTAGCGCCGCCTGCACGCGCCACGGGTAGGTGTCCTCGTCATTCAGCGACCAGCCATGCGTGAGCGAGCAACCCAGTATCCAAAGCTCCGGCCGGGGCTTCGCCTCCGGTGCGAGCGGCGGGTGCGTGACGCGCAAGCCGTTCGTCCCGTGCGTGACGCGGAACTGGTAGCCCGTGGGCAATGTGACCTGAAACTCGCCCGGAAAATGCGCGAACCCGCCCTCTGGCAAAGCGCGAAACAACTTCCCGCCCGGCTCCACGCGGAGGTCCGCCGGCTGGGCGGAGAAAGGTTTGAGGCCGCGCGCGCGCGCGACGAGCTCTCCGACCAGCGCCGCGACGAGCAACGCGAGCAACACCGCCGCCGCGATGAACGCGGGGCGGCGGTGGGGTGAAATTACGGAGGTTGGAACACTGGCGGACACGCGCTGTTACTAGCCGTGCGCCGCGTGGATAGCTATGACGAAGCGCCCCCCTACCAATCCGCCACCGCCCCGTCACGCGAGAACTCCCGCTGCGCAATCTCCTGCTGAAACGGGTGCTTCTTCACCACCTTCTCGTTGATGGTGATGCCCAGGCCGGGCTGGGTGTTCGGGCGCACGATGCGGCCCTTCTTCTCGACGGTGAAACCTTCCTGCACCACGTCCGCGCGCCACGGCACGTCGTTGTGGACGGTCTCGCAGATGATGTAGCCGGGCTGCGAGAAGCCGAACTCCAGCGACGCCGCAGTGCTCACTGGTCCCTGCGGATTGTGGGGTGCGAGCGCGATGCGGTGCGCGTCCGCGAGCGCCGCGATGCGTCGCGCCGCCGTGAACCCGCCGCAATGCGTCAGGTCGAGCTGACAGATTTCCACCGCACGCTTCTCGAAGAGTTCCTTGAACGCCTCGAGGTTCGTCACGCGCTCGCCGCTCGCGACGGGCGTGGTGAGCGCCGCGTTGATGCGCGCGAGTCCATCCACGCACTCGGGCCAGCAGGGCTCCTCGAAGAAGTAGAGGCCATACGCGTCGAGCGCCTTGCCGAACTTCAGCCCCATCGCCGGCGACGGCCGCGCATGGCAGTCCACCATGATGTCAATGTCCGGACCCACCGCGTCGCGCATCGCGGCCACGGCGGCTTCGGCGGCGCGCACTGGCTTCTGGCCCTCGATGGGCATCGTGCTCGGCACCGCCATGCTCTTAAACGCCGTGAAGCCGTCCGCCACTGCGGCGAGCGCGAGGTCGGCGAAGCGCTTGGCGTTGTCCACCGGAGTCTCGTAAAAATCCTCCATTCGCCCGCCGCCGAGATGGCAGTAGGTCCGGACGTAATCGCGCACCGGCCCGCCGAAGACCTTCGCCAGTGGCAGCCCCGCGACCTTCCCGACGATGTCCCACAGCGCGAGGTCAATGCCCGCGATGGCTGTGGCGCGCACGATGCCGTGCCCGTGCCAGAAGTGCTGCCGATACATCATCTGCCACAGATGCTCGGGCCGCGTCGGGTCTTCGCCCACGAGCAACTCCGCGATGTCCTCGATGGCCCCGACGACACTGCGCGTGTGCCACTCCAGCGTCGCCTCGCCCCAACCGATGAGCCCCGGCTGGTCGGTGACGACCTTCACAAAAACCCAGTTCCGCATCCGCGCGTGGCAGACGAGGGTTTCAATCTTTTTGATTTTCATGAGTTTGTTTTAGCCACGGATTGAACACGGAAGAAACACGGAAAGGAGCGCGGCGTTCACGCCGCAGAAAGCCACGCAGAGCGAACGGCTGTCGAGTTCACAAAGGCCCTTGGGCCGGCGGACACTTCTGCGGCCTGAAGGCCGCGCCCCGCTCGCCTCTTCCGTGTTCAATCCGTGTTTCATCAGTGGCTAAAAATTCTTTATCCGCTGCGCCACGGCCTCGATGACCTGCTCCAGACTCCCCGGCGCTACTACCGCGATGGTCTCTTGGTAAATCCCCGTCCCGTAAAGCTCGCGCGGCGGCAGATAGGACGCGCCCCAGTCCGCCGCAATCGTCGCGACGATGATGGCCTTCCCGGGGAAGCGCCGCCGCAGCTCCGTCTGGAGCACGCTGTAGAACTCGCCTTGCACGCCGAGCCAGAACGCATCGCCCATGCGCCAGAGCGTGACTTGCAGGGGGAACTGCTCGCCGGGTGGCAATTGCGAGAGTCGGTGCAGCAGCCGGCGCTTGCGCTCTGTCATTGCGCGGCAATCGGCGGCCTTGGCCGGGTCGCCTGCCGCACGGGCTGCGTCCTCATCGGCTTGGAATTGCTTCAGCTCCGTCTCCACCTGCGCCGCCGTCGGCTGGCCGGGACGATATGCAAGCGGCTCATTCCACCGCACGACCTGCCACGCTCGCTTATCCGCTAGTTCCTCGGCGGACAACGGCTCGTGCGCCCACGCGCCGAGCGTCGCGCCGGAGACGACGGGGCCGGTGTAGCGGAAGCGCGTGCCTGCCGCCGGCAGCGCAGTGAGCGCCGAAAGCGCGGCGTAGGCGAGCTGGCGACCGTTGCGGTCCGCCACCGCCGCATCGCCCACGAAGCCCTCGACCGGTCCCAACTCGCCGCTCGCGCCTTGCAGGAAGAGACACGGCGCGCCCGTCTCGCGCTCGACCACCTCGCGCAGTGCGCCGATGTAGTCGGGGCTGATGAGCGTGTTGTCCCACGCGAGGGTGGTCGGGTGGCAGGCGTAGTTGACCACGCTGGCGAGCAGTGTGCCGTCGGTGCCGGTCACGCGCGCGACGAGCACGGTGTCGTCTGCGAGCACGGCGGGGTTGAACCCGCACGCCCAGAGCTGACGTTTGGCGTCCCAGAAGTCGCGATGCGCGGCGAGATTGCAGCGGCCGTTGCCGTAAGTGATGTCGGCGGGCGTGAGCTGGGCCAACGCTTCTTTCACCAACCCCGCCGCGCATTGCGCCATGCTGCGGAGATAGCCGGGAATCAAATCCCCGCCCGGCAACGCCGCGCGTTCCAGCCCCATCAAACCCGCGCCGTGCGTGTGAGAGAACACGGCGAGGATGCTTTCCTTCGGTTGCCCCGTGGCCTGCGCGATGTGCGCGATGAGTTGCCCATGCTCCACCGCGCCGAGGATGCAGTGGTCGAGTGCAAGGATGATTTGGCGGCTACCGCCAGCGAGCGCCTCAAACACCGCCACCGTCGCGCGCAGCGGACGGTGCACGCCCGTGGCGCGCTCGTGTTTCGCCGCGCCCCACATGCGATGATAGATGTTCGCGGGCGGCGTGATGTCGCCCCACGCCAGAGCGAAGCGGCAGCGGCTTTGCGGAGTTTCAACTTGGGTCATGGCTGGGAATCGGACTTCGCGCGCACCAGCGCTTGTTCAAACACGCTGCCGTCCGGCTTCAGCAGCCACCAGCACAGTGCGCTGCCGAGGTAGAGCGCGCCGAAGGTCAGGAGAACGATGTTCCAGTTCTGCTCCTTGCCCAGCAGGAGCGGCACGGCCAGTGGGAAGAGCATCGCGCCGAAGTTGCCGGTCATGTTCATCACGCTGTTGACGGTCGGCACATGCTCGCCGCCCATGTCTATCGTGATGGTGTAGCTGCATGGCCCGGCGACCGCCGCGAAAAACGACCCCGCGCTGATGATGAGCACTGCGGTCAACGCGTCGGCGAAGAAGTAGGCGGACAAGGTGAACACCGCACACAGTCCGAGCGAAATGATAGCCACGCCTCGTCGCGCGAGGCGACGGCTGCCGGTGCGCTTGAGGACCGCGTCGGAAATCACGCCGCCCGCGAGACTGCCCACCACGACCGCGAGCAGCGGGAGCATCGTGAGAAACCCGGACTTCAAAATGGTCACGCCGCGCGCTTCCTGAAGATACGTGGCAAACCAGCTCGTGAAGAACATGTAACCGGCGGCGCGGAAGAACTGCTGGCCGCAGATGCACCACATGGCGGGACTGGTGAGGAGCTGGAGCCAGGGAGTCGGCGGGGCCGGCGACTTGCAGTCGCCGGCACGGGGGCAGGGCGGCTCCGCAGCTTCTTCTCCCTCTCCCCCATCGGGGGAGAGGGCTGGGGTGAGGGGCCGGGCGGACTCGATAAGCTCCCGCTCCGCTGCGTTCACCGCGCCGTGTTCACTCGGCGTTTCGCGGAACCAACCCCAGAACCACGCCGCCCACAGCAGCCCCGGCAAACTGTAGAGCACGAACATCCACCGCCACCCAATCTCCACCACCAGCCAGCCCGTCAGCGCCGCGCCCACCGCGCCGCCGACGGACATGAAGCTGCCGAGCGCACCGGTCGCGAACGCCTGGCCGGTCTTGGGAAACCACTTTGCCACGACGCCGGTGCAGATGGGAAACAGGCCAGCTTGTGAAACGCCTTTTACCACGCGCATCGCGAGGACGTTCATGAAACCGCCGAGCGCCGTCGCCGCCGTGGCGATGGACCACACGATGGCGAACGTCGGCAAGGCCCGTCGCGCGCCGAACCGTTGCCCGACCCACGCGCCGGGAATCTGGCAGACGGAATACGAGATGAAGAACGCGCTCATCAGCCAGCCGGACTGCTCCTTCGTCAGCCCAAGGTCCGCCCGCACCGTGCTCTCGGCCACCCCGATGGCATTGCGGCTGACGTAGGAAAGCGCGGCGGCGGCACACAACCCCGCGAGGACGATGAAGCGCGTGTGCGTCGGGGCGTTCATCTGTGGCTAAGAGTTCGGTTTCGCCGCCTCAATCATCCGGTCGAAGAGCCGGTCCACTTCGCGCGTGGTTTCCGGATCGAGCCGGAAGCCGACGGGGCCGCGGACGAGGGTGTTCTTGAAGATGCCTTGGCGCACGAGCAGGTGTTTCTCCACGGCGAGGAAGGCGTCGAGGCTGGTCTGCATCGAGATGAGCGCGGCGAGCGGGCCGTGGATGTGGTCGGCGCGCGCGGTGTCGCCGGTGGCGAGCGCGTGCCAGAGCGGGACGAGGCCGCGGATGAGGTCCGCGCCCGGCATGGTCCCGACGATGCCGCGCCGGAAGGAGTCCACGAGCGCGATGCCGCCGGTGCCCTCGAAGACGCGCGCGCGTCCGCCAGTGGCGTCGCGCAACTCGGAGAGCTTGGGGCCGATGGGGCTGGCCTCTGGCTTGTAGAGGACGCGATCAGGGCCGAACTCATCGAGCAGCCTCGCCTGCATGGCGATGGGCATGGGCTTGCCGACGTAGCCGCTGGCGTCCTGCACGATGACGGGGATGCGGATGGACTCAATGATGCGGCGGTAGTAGGCGAGCAGTTCGCCTTCACCGATGCCCACGGACACGGGCGGAATGGCCATGACCGCGTCTGCTCCGACGGACTCGGCGTGTCGCGCGTAACGCTCGGCGACCTTGCTCGACTCGGCGCCGACGCTGATGACCACCACACCGCGCGCGCGGCCAAACTTGCACGCGGCGGCCGCAAGTTCCTCACGCTCCTCGCTGGAGAGGCGCAGCGTCTCCGACACCATCGCCATGACGATGCCGTGCGCGCCGCAGTCGTAGAGCCAGGCGATTTCGCGCTCCAGCGTGGCGTGGTCAATCGTCTCGTCGGGATGCCAGGGCGTCTGGAAGACCGGCAGGACGCCGCGCAACTCTCGGGTGGTGGAGCTCATGTGTCGCGGGAGTTGTAGCCGTCGGGCAGGCGATGACAAGTGTCGGCGCTGGAAAATTTGTAGAGAACAGGGAACTGCGTTGCCGCGTCCAACGCGAGCTTGCTATGCTGCCCGCCATGAACACCTCGCCCTTCGCCTCGCGCCCGCCCGCGTTCAATCGCCGCGAATTCCTTGCGCGCTGCGGCATGGGGATGGGCACGGTGGGCCTCGCGGGCTTGCTGCCGTCGGCGGGTGCGGCGGAGTCGGTCAGTCCGCTCGCGCCGAAGGCTCCGCATTTCCCCGGTCGCGCCAAGCGCGTCATCCACTTCTTCCTCAACGGCGGGCCGTCGCATGTGGACACGTTCGACCCTAAGCCCGCGCTGGCCAAATACGCCGGGAAACAACTGCCCAACGAAAATCTCCTCACCGAGCGCAAGACCGGGGCGGCGTTTCCATCGCCCTTCAAGTTCCAGCCCTACGGGCAGAGCGGCCTCGAAATCAGCGAGGTCTTCGCCAAGACGGCGCAGTTCGCCGATGACATCGCGGTGGTGCGCTCGATGTATGCGCAGGTGCCCAACCACGAGCCTTCGCTCATGCTGATGAACTGCGGCGACTCCGTGCAGGCGCGGCCCAGCTTCGGTTCGTGGCTGCTCTACGGCCTCGGCTCGGAGAACCAAAACCTGCCCGGCTTCATCGCGATGAGTCCCGGCGGCTACCCCATCAAGGACACGCAGAACTGGCAGAACGGCTTCCTGCCCGGCGTGTATCAAGGGACGTTCATTGACCCGCAGCACACGCAGATCGACAAGCTCATCGAGAATATCCGCAGCCCGCACGCGACCGCTGAGATGCAGCAGCGGCAACTGGGTTTGCTCCGCCAGTTGAACGCCGAGCATCAAGCCGCGCGTGCCACGGACTCGCGGCTCGACGCGCGCATCCAGTCCTTTGAACTCGCCTTCCGCATGCAGATGGAGGCGAGCGATGCGTTCGACCTCAGCAAGGAACCGCAGCATCTGCGCTCGCTGTATGGAGAGCACGTCCACGGACGGCAGACGCTCATCGCGCGGCGACTGCTGGAGCGCGGCGTGCGCTTCGTGCAGCTCTGGCACGGCGCGGGCCAGCCGTGGGACACTCACGACAACGTCGAGGGCAACGTCCGCAAGCTCGCCGCGCAGATTGACCAGCCCATCGCCGCGCTCATCGCGGACCTCAAGCAACGCGGGATGTTCGAGGACACGCTCATCCTCTGGGGCGGCGAGTTTGGTCGCACACCCACGGTGGAGCTGACCGACGCTGGCAAATCCAAGCTGGGCCGCGACCACAACCACTACGGCTTCAGCGTGTGGATGGCCGGCGGCGGCATCCGGGGCGGCACCGTCCACGGCGCGACGGACGAGTTCGGCTTCAAGGCCGTGCAAGACCGCACGTCCGTCCACGACCTGCACGCGACGATGCTCGACCGCCTCGGCTTCGATCACGAGCGACTGACCTACCGCTACGCCGGCCGGGATTTCAGGCTGACGGATGTGCACGGGCGGGTGATGCGGGACATTGTGGCGTGAACGGATAACTTCATTCACCACAGAGGCACAGAGGACACAGAGAGCTGCCCAGAATGTCTTCCCCGCTGTGTTCTCTGTGCCTCTGTGGTGAAAAAGACTCGGGCTGGCGCGTGCCGGAACCCCTCCACCAGAGCGTGGACACGGGCCGCCGCGCCGCTTACACTCGTCTCATGAAACACCTGCTCGTCTTCGCGCTCACCGCGCTCGCCCTCCCGCTCTTCGCCGCCGACAACGACGGTTTCGTCTCCATGTTCAACGGCCGTGACCTGACCGGCTGGACGAACATCAACTGCGCGCCCGAGACGTGGACGGTGAAGGACGGCATGATCCATTGCACCGGCCGGCCGGTCGGTGCGCTGCGCACCACACGGCAATACGAGAACTTCATCCTCGAGGTCGAGTGGCGGCACCTCCAGCACGGTGGCAACTCCGGCGTCTTCATCTGGGGCTCGCCCATTAGCGCGCCGGGCGTGCCGTTCCTGCGCGGCATCGAGGTGCAGGTGCTCGACCACGGCTACGCCACGAACTACGAGAAGCAGAACGGCAAGAAGTCCGACTGGTTCACCACGCACGGCGATGTCTTCCCCATCCACGGCGCGAAGATGATTCCGCTGGGCAAGCATCGCGGCGACCGCAGCTTCCCCAGCGGCGAGTTCAGCAAGGGCACCAACGAGTGGAACCACTACCGCATCGTCTGCAACAACGGCTCCCTGCGCCTGAGCGTCAACGGCCACGAGGTCTCTGGCGGCGACGACTGCAACTACCGCAAGGGCTACCTCGCCCTCGAGAGCGAAGGCGCGCCGATTGACTTCCGGAACATTCGCATCAAGGAACTTCCCTCCACCAACCCCGCGCCCGAACTCGTCGCGCCCACCGACCCCGGGTGGGCCCCGCTCTACACCGGCACAGACCTGCGCGGCTGGAAGAGCGCCGGTGACGCGAAGGCCCGTTGGCAGGCGAACGGCTGGCAACTCGTGTTGAAGCAAGCCACCGACGACTCGAAGCAAACCCTCTGGACCGAGACCGAGTTTGGCGACGTGGAATTCGTCATGGACGTGCGCGCCGGGAAGAACGCCACCGGCGACGCCACGCCCTCACTGCTCCTGCGCGGCCGCGACGGCAAGGGCACCGAGATCAAGACCGGCCTCGAAGCAGGCAAGGGCGGCCGCGTCCGCGTGCAGGTGAAGGGCACCGAGGCCGTCGTCTTCCTGAACGACAAGGAAACCGCCCGCGTTCCCGTGCCTGCCGGCCAAGGCTCTCTCGGCCTCAAGGATGCCGGAGCCGGCCAAGACTTCGGAAATCTCCATGTCCGAAAGCTGTAGCGGCGGTCTGTGATCGCTGACCTACACCAATCCCCTCGGCACGCGCGGACTGCGCATCTCCTTCCTCGGCACCAACGCCAACTTGCTGGTGAACCGCTTCGCGGTCGCGGCGTTGCTCACCGTCCCGATCCCCGCCACGGCGAGGCCCGGCCAGAGCTACAGCATCAACATCCTCCAGCCCTCCGGCACGTCGGACGGCGCGCAGAACGTCGTCACCATCACCGCTGCCGGCACCCGGCTCGTCACCGTCACCAACCTCTCCTACCGCGTCGGCGACACCTCGCCCGGCGGCTGGTATAACGCCCGCGATTTCGGTAACGGCAACCTCGATAACGCCCACGTGAACAACGCCTTCGCCGCCGCGTCCGGCATCCGGGTGCCCTTCGCCTTCAGCGACGCCTTCGATGCGATGGACGCCTTCCCCGAGGACACCGCCGGCACGGCGGGCGGCGACGGCGTTCCGAACCGGGCCGAGTTCCGCGCGGGCACCGATCCGAACGACGCGGGCTCTGGTCTGCAACTGCGCGCGCCCGGTCTCATCAACGGCGGCCCGCGCCTGCGCTGGCCGACCGCAACCGGCAAGTCTTACGTGCTCGAAGTTTCCACAATACTGGCCGGGACGAACTGGGCGGCCATCGCCACCAACATCGTGGGCAGCGGGCGTGACATCGAGTTTCAAACCCCGACGACCGCAGGTCCCCGCTTCTACCGCGTTCGTCTGGTCGAGCCGTAAAAGCCCCTGAAGCGCGGTGCAAGGCGCACCTCAACCGCAGGTTAGAAGTTCTCAGCCGCTGGCAGTCGGCCCCAACTCCCTCACACGAACACAATCTCCGTCGTTGCCGCCGTTTCGTCCCAACCGCGCGTCGGTTCCGCCGACACGCTGCTGATGTCCTTGATCGAAAGCATCCGACCGCGAGTCTTGGGACCCTTCACGTCCACCTTCGATGGGGCGCACGTTTGCTGGTGGACCTTCTGGTGCAGCGCGGGCTTGTAGCGGACGTAGAGAACCTTCGGCGAGTCCGGCGCGAAGAAGAGGATGCGCGACTTGTCCGGGATGCAGAGATACGACTTGTTCATGATGGTCCCGCCGAAGGTGAAGCGTTTGAGGTAGCTCGCCTTCCGGTCCGTGTAGGCGCAGGTGAACACCCGCTCGCGGTCTGGCAGGCCGCAGAAAAACAGATCCGGCCCGACGAAGAGTTTGTCCTCCAGCTCGGTGACCTTGTAGGTGCCGTCCTTGAACACGAGCAGCAGCTTGTCGAACTTCGTGCACTCCAGCTTGAACTCGTCGCCGTTGACCTTGCAGCCCACGTAGCCCGTCTCGCGGTCGTAGGACACCTTGAACGCCTTGAACGCGACGGCTTTCACGTCCACCTCCTCGTGGCGGCTGCCCTTCGTGGTGAGGCGTGGATAGATCGGTCGGTATTTCTCCAGCAACGCGTCGAGGTGGGCGATGGCGAACTTCACCACGTTCTTCAAGTGCTTCAACGTCTCGGCCAGCTCCGCCTTCGTCTTCTCCATCTCCTCGCGATGCTGGCTGATGTCGAAGAGCGAGATGCGGCGGATGCGGACCTGGAGCAGGCGCTCCGCGTCGGCGTCCGCGAGGTCGCGTAGCAGTTGCTTGCGGAACGGCTTGAAGCCCTCGTGCACGGCGGCCAGCACGGCCTCGTTCGTTTTGCACTTCTCGATTTCCTTGTAGAGCCGCTCCTCGATGAAGATGCGCTCCAGCGTGCGGAAATGGAGTTCGTTCTCGAGCTTGCTCTGCTTGAGCACGAGTTCCTCTTCGAGCAACCGCACGAGCTGGTCCGTGTTCTCGCGGAGCACCTCGCTCACCGTCAGCTCCACGGGGCGGTGGTCTTGGATGACGGTGATCCGGCTGTTGATGGTGACTTCGCAGCTCGTGAAGGCGAACAGCGCGTCAATCAACTGCTGCGCGCTGACGCCGGTGGGCGCCTTGATCTCGATCTCGACCTCCTCCGAGGTGAAGTCGTTGATGGACTTCACTTTCAGCTTGCCCTTCGCCACGGCGTCCTCGATGGAGTTGGTGAGCGACTCGGTGGTGGTGCCCGGCGGCAACTCCTTGATGACGACGGTTGATTCGTCCTTCTCCTTGATCTTCGCGCGCACCTTCACGCTGCCCTTGCCGTCCTGATAATCGCGCGCGTCCATCTGGCCGCCCGTTGGGAAGTCCGGCAGGCACTTGAACGGCTGTTTCCGCAAGATCGCGATCTGCGCCTCGAGCAGCTCGGGGAAATTGTGCGGCAGGATGCGGCACGAGAGGCCGACCGCGATGCCCTCCGCGCCGAGCATCAGTGTGAGCGGCAGCTTGGAGGGGAGCGTCACCGGCTCCTGATTGCGCCCGTCGTAGCTGGGGACGAGCTGCGTGATCTCGTCGTTGAACAGCTCCTCGCGCGCGAGCTGCGTGAGGCGGCACTCGATGTAACGCGACGCGGCGGCGGGGTCGCCGGTGAAGATGTTGCCGTAATTGCCCTGCCCCTCGATGAGGTAGCGCTTGTTCGCAAGCACCACGATCGCGTCATCAATGGACGCGTTGCCGTGCGGATGGAACTTCATCGTGTCGCCCGTCACGTTGGCGACTTTCGTGAAGCGCCCGTCGTCCGCGCGGTGCAACGCCCAGAGGATGCGCCGCTGCACGGGCTTGAGGCCGTCGGCGAGATTCGGAATCGCACGGTCGCGGATGACGTAGGAGGCGTATTCCAGAAAACTCTTATCCACGCGCCGATGCAGCGGCAGTTCGATCTTATCCGGCGCGAAGGGCCGGTGCGTCAGCCCGGGCGTCTCCTCGGCGACGATGTGCGCGCCGCCATTGCCATTCGTCTCTGCGGGTTTCTGTGATGTGTCGTCCATTGGCAATTCAGGCTGGTGGGAATCGGGTTTTCGCTTCGCTGCGCTCATGCGTCGTGCGCGATTTGAGCAGAACGCGTCCCACGGTTGCAAGGAGTCCCGCGACCCGCCTATCCCGTCCCGCGCAAACCCGCGCCACAATTTGGCATTGAACCCAAGGCGTCCCTTGTTACGCTCCGCCCGCCTTTTCCAACGCGATCAACCGCACAACTATGAGCACCTCCGCGAATCTCTACCCCAAGCTTCACAACGCCATGTGGCCCGGCCTCGTCGGCAAGGGCAGCCCCGGCGCCGAGCCGTTCATTGACCTCGACACCATGCTCGACCTCACCGCCAAGGCGGAGGTCAACGGCCAGAAATTCGACGGCGTGGACCTCTTCCTCTACGACCCGCACGTGAACATCGACATCAGCGACGACGGCATCAAGGCGCTCGCCGACAAGATCGCCCGCAAAGGCTTCGTGGTCGGCTCCGTGGTCGCGCCGGTGTGGTTCGACGGCAACGCGATGGGCGACGACGCCAAGCGCGCCGGTTGGGTCACAGCCGTGAAGAAGGCCTGCCGCATCGGCAAGAAGCTCCGCGAACTCGGCATCCGGCCCTACGGCATCGTGCGCATTGATTCCGCCGCCGGCGTGGCGGACTGGGACAAAGATCCCGTCGGCAACACGAAGATTATCGCGCAGACCTTCCGCGAAGGCGCGGCGGTCGCCGCCGATCACGGCGAACGTCTCGCGGCTGAGGGCGAGATTTGCTGGGGCGGCATGCACTCGTGGCGAAACATGGTGAACCTTCTCGAAGAGACCGACCGGCCCGGCCTCGTCGGTTTCCAGGCGGACATGGCGCACACGCTCCTTTACACGCTCGGCTACAACGCCGAGAAGCACGCCATCCTGCCCAAGGGCTACGATTGGAAGAACAAGAACACGCTCCTCTCCGCGCTCAAGAAGCTCACCGCGGCGCTGCGCCCGTGGACGATTGACTTCCACGTCGCGCAGAACGACGCGACGGTGAAAGGCTCGGGCGGTCACGACCTCACCGGTCGCCACTGCGTAGTGGACGACCCGAACGGAAAACTCGACATCCCTGTGCATGCTGGCTACTGGCTGCGCGACGAGAATCGCCACCTCACCAAGGCGTGCATGCACCTCTGCTGGGACGGCTGCATGTTTCCGAACGAAACGCTGATGAAGCAGGCCACGTGGAACAAGATTCTCGGCTCGATGATTGCCGTGCGCGAGAAGCACGGCTGGAGCACGGCGGGCTGAACTGCTGTTGCCTATTTCTGGGAGGGAAAGCCGCTTCCCCACTTTGCATCGGGCGTGCGTCAGGCTTTGTAACTCTCATTTGCGACCAGCTTCAGCCGGCTGGATAACCATTCGTGTGAATACCGAACCCGCCAGATTCCCTCCAATTGCCGACACATGAACCAATCATTGAACCGCCGCCGTTTCCTCGCCACCTCCGCCGGAGTGCTGGCCGCGCCGTATTTCTCCCGCAGCCAAGGCTCGCCGAACGGCAAGCTCAACATCGCCTGTATCGGCACCGCCGGCCGCGCGGCGGGCAACATCGAGGGAGTGAAGGGCGAGAACATCGTCGCGCTCTGCGACGTGGACTCCGCGCACCTCGCCAAGGCGGGAGAGAAGTTCCCCGCCGCCAAGCGCTACGCGGACTTCCGAAAGATGCTCGAGCAAAAGGACATTGACGCCGTGGTCGTCGCCACGCCCGACCACACGCACGCCGTCTGTGCCGTGGCCGCGATGCGCAGCGGGCGTCACGTTTATTGCGAGAAGCCGCTCGCGCGCACCATTTCCGAGGTCCGTGCGATGTCCGACACGGCGGTGGCGACCAAGCGCATCACGCAGATGGGCAACCAAATCCACTCGCACCCCGGCAATAACTACCGTCGCGTCGTGGAACTCGTGCAGAGCGGAGCCATCGGCGCGGTGAAGGAAGTCCACGTCTGGGCGGGGGCGATTTACGGGGACAAGAAACTCATGGCGAACCCGCCGCCGCCGCCCGCGGCGCTCGACTACGATCTCTGGCTTGGCCCGGTGCAATACGTCAGCTACCGCCCGGAGTTCGCGCCGTTTCACTGGCGGCACTTCTGGCATTTCGGCGGTGGCACGCTCGCGGATTTCTGGTGTCACTTCGGCGACCTCGCGCACTGGGCGCTGGACTTGAAGTATCCTTCCACCATCGAGGCGGAAGGGTCGGCGGTGGACCCGGAGCTCGTGCCGATTGACCTCAAGGTCCGCTACGAATACCCCGCCCGCGGTCAGCGGCCGCCGGTGAAGCTCACTTGGTATCAAGGTAAGTATCGCCCCGAAGCGGAACTCGGCCCCCTGCTCGACAAGTGGAAGGGCGGCGGCGTGCTCTTCGTCGGCGACAAGGGCCGACTGCTCGCCAACTACACGCAACGGCTGCTCCTGCCCGAGGAAAAATTTGCGACCTTCCAGCCGCCTGCCCCGTTCGTGCCCGATGCCAAGGGAAATAACTGGCAGCACGAACAATGGATTCAGGCCATCAAGACCGGGGGTAAAGCCGAGTGCGACTTCGCCTATGGCGGCCCCCTCTCTGAGGCCGGCCTTCTGGGCAACGTCGCCTTCCGCGTGGGCAAGAAACTTATCTGGGACGCGAAGACGCTGAAGGCCAAGGGCTGCCCCGAGGCTGACCAATTCATCCAGCACAAGTATCGCGAGGGCTGGAAGATTTAGCGGCCGCGCTGGCGAAAGCAGCCTTCCAATTTGTTTGCCGCTCCCGCCACCGCTTTGCCACAGTCCGTGCGATGAACGACTGGATTTCCGATTACATCGCCAAGCAGAAGGCCGCGCTCGACTCCATCCCGCCGGACGCAGTGGCGCGACTCATCGAGAAGCTCCGCCAAGCGCACCGCGAGGACCGGCAGATCTTCGTCTTCGGCAACGGCGGCAGCGCGGCCAACGCCTCGCACTTCGCCACCGACCTCGGCAAGGGCGCGTCCGACAAGCTCGGCAAGCGCTTCCGCGTGCTCTCCCTCAACGACAACGTGAGCTGGATGACTGCTCTCGGAAACGACTACTCCTACGCTGACGTCTTCGCCAGCCAGCTTCAGAACTACGGCCGCCCCGGCGACATCGCGCTCACCTTGAGTGTCAGCGGCAATTCGCCAAACTGCGTGAAGGCCATCGAGTGGGCGAACGCGAACGGCCTGCACACCATCGCCCTCGTCGGAGCCAAACGCGGCAAGCTGGCGGAGATTGCCAAGGACGTCATCGTCATCGCCGACGGCCACTACGGCCGCGCCGAGGACGCGCACATGGGCATCTGCCACCTGCTCTGCTACGCGTTCATCGAGCAGGCCTCGTAGTCTTCGTAGTCGCAACCTTCAGGTTGCGAATCCCGCCCCAAAAGCTGACGCGCAGGCTAAAGCCTGCGACTAAGGGACTACGGGACGTTACGGGGCGCGTTGCTTCCTGCTCGGGCAAATACTAGTTTTACAGCGTTCACGACGCGCAGGCTGAAGCCTGCGACTACGGCCATGCCCGTCACCGACCACATTCGCAGCAAGCTCTCCGAGGTTCCTCACCGGCCCGGCGTGTATCTGCACAAGGACCGGTTCGGCACGGTGATTTACGTCGGCAAGGCCAGCGACTTGCGCCGCCGCGTCAGCCAGTATTTTCAGAACTCCCGGCGCATGGGATGGGACTTGAAGTTCAACGCGCTCGTCGAAGCCATCCACGACTTCGACTGGCACTCCGTGAAGTCCGACGCCGAGGCCGTGCTGCTCGAGGGCAAGCTCATCAAGGAGTTTCACCCCCGCTACAACGTCTCTTTCCGCGACGACAAGCGCTTCCTCCTGCTCAAGGTCAACCTGAACGACCCCATCCCGCGCTTCACCCTCACGCGCCTGCGCATTGACGACGGCGCGCGCTACTTCGGCCCCTTCGCCAGCGGAGGCGCGCTGCGGCGCACGCTGAATCTGGTGCGGCACAAGTTCAACCTGCGCGGCTGCCGTCCGCTCAACCCCGACGCGAGCGACTACAAGCATTGCCTCTACGCCCACATGAAGGTCTGCACCGCGCCGTGCATCGGCAACGTCACGCGCGAGCAATACCTCATGCAGGTCAATGCCGGCTGCGACTTCCTCGACGGCCAGTGCGACGAGATGTCCACCGAGCTGGAGGCCCAGATGAAGAAGGCCGCAGCCGCCCTCGACTTCGAGCAAGCCGCCCAGCTCCGCGACCTGCTCAAGGACATCCAGAGCACCACGCAGAAGACCGAGAAGTTCGAGCGCGTCCCCTACAAGCTGCCCATCGCCCTCAACCCCGAGTCCGACCTCCGCGAGCTGGCGCGTGTCCTCGGATTGGCACAGCCGCCCGCGCGCATCGAGGGCTTCGACATCTCGAACATTAGCGGCACGTTCGCCGTGGCCTCGCTCGTGAGCTTCTGGCATGGCCGCCCCGAGCGCGCGAACTACCGCCGCTTCAAAATCAAGACCGTCACCGGCCAAGACGACTTCGCCTGCATGGCGGAGGCGGTGCAGCGGCGCTATTCGCGCGTGCTGCGCGTAGCTGGGGTGGCAGGTGAGAAAGCGGGAGAGCGAGACAGTGAGAACTCATCCGCCGGCGAAATCCCACTCTCTCACTCTCCCACCCTCTCCCCTGCCAATCTCACGTTGCCCGACCTCATCCTGATTGATGGTGGGCGCGGCCAGCTCAACGCGGCGTGCGCCGAGCTGGCGACGCTCGGCCTCGGCCACCTCGCCATCGTCGGCCTTGCGAAGGAGTTCGAGGAAATCTACCGGCCGGGCGAGAGCGTGCCGCTGCGCCTCGGCCTCGACCACCCGGCGGTGAAACTCCTCCAGCGTGTGCGCGACGAATCCCACCGCGTCGCCAACAGCTACAACGCTCAGCTCCGGCTGCGAAAAATCTCCGAGAGCATCCTCGACGAGTTCCCCGGCGTCGGCGATGTGCGGAAGCAGGTGCTCCTGAAAAAATTCGGCTCCATTCACCGCCTCCGCCTCGCGACCGTCGAGCAGATCGCCGAAGTCCCCGGCTTCGGCGGCAAGACCGCGCAGGAGCTAAAAGCCTTCCTCGAAACGCGCACGGAACGCCCAGCGGCGACCTCAACCGCGTAGGAGACGACGTGAGGAGTCTCTGCCTTCCGGGCCCGACCTCCTGGGTGATGCCGATTGCCCGCAGCCTTTTGCAGGCGATTCTACTGAGGCAACGGCCACGACTCGGTAAAAAAATTCCTGAGTCAACAGCTGGAGGCGTTTGATCAGCGGTTAAAGGGGACTGAAAAGCGGGTTGAAGGGAAATTGTAGCCAAAAACGAAGCCGCACGTGGAGAGGCATTTTTGATTTGAAGCCAAAACGAAGCCGATAACATTTTGAAACGAAGCTGAACGCTCGGTTTCACGACCTCATATAGGGTGAAAAAGAGGCTCGGATGCAGCGTAAGCAGGAGAAAAATCGGTTCAAAACAGGGAGGGGCGGGCGAAAGTGTGTGATTGGGGAGCTGGCTGTCGGCCGAACGTCGGGATTATCCGGGGGCAAATCGCGGCTGGGGTTCATTGGAAGGAGATGCCCCACCGGCCCCCTGCACGAACACCGCGTCGCTGTAGGGTAGCGCCATCACGAAGAACGCCACCTTGCGCAGCACCCCGTTCATCTTCACCAGCGCGTGCCCGAAATCCATCTGCGCCTCGCCCGGCGGATGCGCCAGCGGCACGAACACTTCCTGGTTGCGCTGCGTGAGTTCCCGCACCGCCTCCTTCACCACGGTGTAGCCGCCCGTGTAACCCGCTTCCTTGAGCCGTTCCCAGATCCGCTTGGCCGTGTGCCGCTGCTACTGATAGGAATTTGCTTTCTGGACGCTCCGCGGTTCAATTACGGAAAAGGCGGCCGGCGCTTAAGGTTCGTTATCGGCCGAGCCCAACTTTTTCTTCCGTTTGGCGTCTTTCTTGGGCGTGCCTTTGGGCAGCACCTTGATCAGTTCGAGTCGGTCTCCCAGATGGCTGGCCTCTGCTGCCACGCGAGTCAGCGGGCCACGGTCACCGATCAGATACATGCGACGATAGAGGTGCTCTTGGTTGTCCACTTGTCCGCCCACCAACATGCGCGCGTCCGGGTGAGCGTTGCGCACGAGGGTCGTCATTTCAAAGCCGGCGCCGTTGAGTGAAAAGACATTGTCACCCTTTGCCCACGTGCGCCCGCCGTCGGTGGTGTTCCACCAGTCGATGGAACCGATGCCGCCACGGCTTTGATTCAGGAGCATCCGAACCTTGAGCGGGGAATCGATGATGAAGTCGCCGTCGCGTCCGCCGCCGCTGGCGTCCGCGACCTTGGTCGGCGGGAGCCAGGCCTCTCCGTCCCAACGGAAGTAGCGCACCTCGCCGTGGGGAAAGCGGAAATAGACGTGCGGCCGGCCCTCGGCATCAACGCGACAGGTGCCATGGTTGGTTCTCTCGGTGCTAGTCGCCTGGATGAGCGTGAATTTGTCGGCGGACTCCTTGGTCACGGGTAGGGTCAACTTCTCTCCCTGCACATTGGTCCACGAACCATCGCGGCAATCCATGAGCATGTAATAGGTTTCGTTGCGATGGTTGGTGTGCCCCGGGTTGGCGCACGGATGATAGACATACGACGCCGTGATGGTATCGCCTCGGCCGTTTTCGAACCAGGCATACCACGCGTCGTGGACCGTCAGCTTGCCCGCGCTGCGCTGGTGTTTCAGCACCGATACCTGCGGGGCGAAGGTGCGGCCGTCGTCGGTCGACTTCTGGTA
>SIBB01000004.1 GCA_009695395.1 Pedosphaera sp.
CCGTTACTCACCCCAAGAGCCGGCTTGCCCGCTCCCAGCGGATGAGTCGCAGGCCGCCGGCAGAAAGAACCGACAAATCAGACCCAACGGCGCGACTCAAACCCGCCGCGCAGACGGTGCGCCTCTCCTACCGCCGTTTTTAGGTTGAACAGCTAGAAACGCCTAACAGGTTTTCGACTGGATTCAGTCACTCCGCACCGTGTCTCCCACGCGCGCCTCACCTTGCGTGAGGTCCGCCGCGAAGTTCGCGCCGCGCACTTGGGCGGAGACCACGGCCATGCCGACTTTCTGACCGTCGCGATAGACATTGAGGGGTTGCTCCACGGGCGGCAGGCGACCGATGACACCTTCCACCACGATGTATTTGAGCGGCGCGTTGACGAGCACGACCTTCCCGGAGAACGCCGAGACGGGCTCGATGACGGGTGCGAGCTTCGGCTGGTCCTTCGCTGGCTTGTCCTTTCCGGTGGGGGCGGTGTTGGCAGAACCCCGCAGCTTCTCCGATATAGCGGCGCAACCTGTGCCGACGAGCGCGGCGACCAGCAGAACGGAGAAACGGCACATGGCGGCGAGTTACGCCGAGACGACCGCGTGCGGTCAATCGGCAAATCCCGGTGCGCACTCGCAACTACGAAAAGAAAACTGGCCCGGCTCCGAGGCGCTGCTAACGTGCGCCGTGCCTGCGCGTGTCGCGCGGGCCACCAACCCAGATTATGGAAACGACCGTGCAATCCTCACCCGTGGACGAGAAGATCCGCGACCTCTGCCAGGCCATCATGGAGCGGCCCGACTTCAGCGACCTGCGCCGCCGCATTGACGCCTTCATGGCGGACGAGAAGGTCAAATACGAATACCAGATGCTCAACGACTCGGGCGCGATCCTTCAGCAGAAGCAGCAGAACGGCATGGAGATCTCCGAGGAGGAGATCGGCCGCTTCGAGGCGCTGCGTGAAAGCTTTACGAAGAACCCGGTGGCAACGGAGTTCATGGACGCGCAGCAGGAGGTGTCCCGGATTCAGGACGGGATCCTCAAGCACGTGCAGAAGACGCTCGAGCTGGGCCGCGTGCCGACGGTGGACGACATGAACGACGGGAGTTGCTGCAACAGCCACGGCGGTTGCTGCTCCTGAGCTGGACGGCAGCGGCCTACTTCAGCCCACCGACGCCGATGCTGAATGACTTCAGCGCGGCCGCTTGGATCGCCGCGCTGAGGTCTGCCTGTTTGGTAAAGCCGGCGGGCACCGCGAAATAAGCCGCGTCCGGCTGACCGAGGCGGACGTTGCTCAACTGAAGCTGGTAAGTCTGCTTGTCCTTCGTGATCAGGATTTTGATGGGGAGGTTTTGCAAGTTCGTGGCCTGCCAGACGGTCGCGGTGCCGTCGTCTCCGGTGATTTTCACCGAGTATTTCACCGTGGGTTGTCCGGCGATGTTCTCGCGGCCCAGCTCCTTCTTTTCCGACCGGCCGATTTTCTCCTGCGCCTGTTTCTGGACGCCTTCGGCCTTGGGCACATCCATCTCGACGTAGGTTTTCATGGCGGGCATCACGAGCGCGAGCGGCTTGCCAGGCAGGTAGATGAAGACCATCCGGTCGAGGCCGAGTCCTTTGATGCCGGTGAGGGCATCGGGCGGCAGCTCGGCGCTCTTCACGTTTGCGAGGTTCAGCTCCCAGCGCATCTTGCCGTCGGCCATCGCGACGCCGAAGGGCAGCTTGAGAGACTCGCCGCCTTCTTTCGTGGGTAGCGCGAGCTCGGCGCCCGCCGTGAAAGCCCGTGTGTCGCTAAAAAACTCCGAGAGCGCGGCCGCGAGGAACGGGGCTTGCGAGTTGATGGCGGGAATGCCGCCGGACTGGGCTTGAACAACAGCGGCCGCGAGCAGGAGCGACGTGCAAAGACTGGCGAGGAGTTGTTTCATGGTGGAGGAGAAGCGCGACGCGCTACTTGCCCGCTTCCTTCTTTCCCACGGCCCACTCGAACGTGAGCTTCACGTCGTCGCCGGTCTTGATGAGGCCGAGGGCGGAGGCGGGTGCAGGAGGTGTGATTTTGAAGTCGGTCATCTTGAGAGCCGTGGCCCCGGAGAACGTGACACGGGACTGGTCCACACGCCGCAGCATGGTCACGGGCATCGTGATGTCCTTGGTCACACCTGACACAGTCAGTGTGCCCTTGGCGTCGAAGTTCACCGCAGTGCCCTTCACTTCCTTGAGCGTCAGCTCAACGATCTTGAAGGTGATGCGCGGGTTTTCCTTCTCCTTCATCGCCTCCTGCATCACGGCGTCCATCGCCTTGCCGCTGCTGCATTTGAGCGAGCGCACGGCGATGAAGGTCTCGCCCTTGCCGGTGACCTTGCCGGGCTTGGCCTTGTCCGGCGCCTCCACCAGCGCGGCGTCCAGCTCGATGAAGCCCCCGATGAGCATGCTTTCCGCGTGCCAGGCGTGAATCGTCGAGGTGCCGTCCATGCGCATCTTGCTGCCCGGCTGCGACTCGAAGCGGACCAGTGTCTGGGCGGGCGCGGCGGCGGCGAGCGCGAAGAGCAAGGCGCTGAGGCTGAGGATTTGGGTCAGGTGGTTTGTTTTCATCAAGGTGTGTTCTGC
Source organism: Pedosphaera sp. (assembly GCA_009695395.1). Classification (GTDB taxonomy): domain Bacteria; phylum Verrucomicrobiota; class Verrucomicrobiia; order Limisphaerales; family SXTU01; genus SXTU01. The sequence goes on from SIBB01000004.1 coordinate 2,591, forward strand.
AACCGGATTGCGGCGCAATTGCACCGCTTCGACGCGACGCCGTCAAACCCCATTCGCCCGCAGGCAGAAGGGAGGGTGCAACTTGGCACACTCCCCCTCCCTTCAGCCCGTGCTTCCAGCGATGGAGAAGCGGGAGTCGCGCTCCGCGCCGCATCCCGAGAATTTCTCCGCTCGACAAGCGCGCTGCGGGCGTTGGACATTTTCACCCATGTCGCAACGCACGCTGACCCTCGGGCACTCGCCGGACCCGGATGACGCATTCATGTTCTACGCGCTGGCGAAAGAACTTATCCCAACGCACGGCTGGAGCTTTCAACACATCTTGCAGGACATCCAGACGCTCAACGAGCGCGCCGCGCGCGGTGAGTTGGACGTCTCCGCGATCAGCATCCACGCCTACGCTCACGTGAGCGACCGATACGCGCTGCTGCCCACCGGCGCCAGCATGGGCGATGGTTACGGGCCGATGCTCGTCGCCAAACGCCCGTTCACGCGCGAGGCCATCGCCACGAAGCGCATCGCCGTGCCGGGTCGGATGACGAGCGCGTTCCTCGCGTTGCAACTGTATCTCGGCAAGCCAGCGCGGGAGTTCGAGCACGTCATCGTGCCGTTCGACCAGATCTTCGAGGCGGTGCAGAACGGCGTCGCGGACGTGGGCCTCATCATCCACGAGGGCCAGCTCACCTTTGAGAAGCACGGCTTCCAGCTTTGTGAAGACCTCGGCGCGTGGTGGGGCCGTGAAAATGAGGGACTGCCCCTGCCGCTGGGTGGAAACGTGATTCACAAGCGAATCCCGCCCGCCGACCGCAAGGTCATCTCGGACCTGCTCACCACCAGCATCCGCTACAGTCTCGACCACCGGCCCGAGGCGGTGGAGCACTCGCTGCGCTGGGCGCGGGGGATGGGCATGGACCTCGCAGATAAATTCGTCGGCATGTATGTGAACCACTGGACGCTCGACTATGGCGAGCGGGGTCGGGAGGCGATCCGGCGTTTCCTAGGGAAGGCGGCGGAACAGGGTTTGATACCGAAGCCGCCGGAGCTGGAGTTCGTGGTCTGATGGTGGGATGGCGGACGCTATCTCAGCCTTTCATCTTCTCGCGGCAGTCCGGGCAGCAAGTGTGCAAGGCAGTCTCGCCGGTGTTGCTGGCGAGCCGTTTGGCAATCGAGACGAGCGAGAGGCCGATAGCGGCTGGCAACCCATTGCCATCCGGCGGAATGGGAATCCCACGCTTATGGCGCGCGCTTCACCGCCGGCGCGGGCGCGATGTTGAACTCGTAGCTGGTGCCCTTCCGTTCTCCCACTTGGTCGAGCAACGGCGAATAGTCCGACACCGACACCCGCTTGCCGTCTGGATGGAACTGGAGCAGCCGCAGGAAACCCTGGCCGCCCTCCTTCCCGTTCTGGTAGTCCACAACCATCTGGTGAACGGAGTTGCCGTGCCTGCCCTCGCTGTCGAGCCGGCCGGTGAAACAGACGTGCCCGCTGACGACGAGCACGAGATTCGCGTGCTGCGAGGCGAGCTTCTTCCACACGTCCTCGCCGTCGTTGAAGCCGCCCGCCGCCTTCGCCAGGCCGTAGCCGTCGATGCCCATGTTCACATCAAGGTTCTTCATCTTGATGAAGGCGTGGCGGTTGAAGCGCGTGTTGTCCGGCCGCAGGTAGGCGTGCGTGACGAGAATCGCCGAGCGGTCAGGATGCTTGGCGACAACCTCATTGCCCCAGCGCAGCACGTCGTCGCGCGGGCCGAACTCGAGGCAGAGGATGAGCCACTTGCGCCCACCGGCCTCGAAGAGGTGATAGTTGTTGTCCGTGCGGTCGCTCTCCTTGTCGTAGATGCCGCCGAAGGTCGGCCACTTCTTGAACGACGCCAACGGGAAGAATTTCGCAAAGGCCGTTTCGCGTGTGGACGCCTTTCCTTCAGGCCCGAGGTCGTGATTGCCCGTGGTGATGGCGCTGGGGATGCCCTTGGCGTCGAGCAGCGCGTGCGCGTCCGCGGCGATCTGCCACTGGTGGTTGGTGTTGTGCTGCGTGACATCGCCGACGTGCAGCACGTAAGGGATGTTGTAGCGCTTGGCGTTGTCGGCAATCCACTTCGTCTGCGCCGGGTAGGTTTCGGGGTGCTTCCATGTGTAAATCTGCGTGTCCGGCAGCACGGCGAGCGTGAAGCCACCGGGCACGGGGACAGGCGCTTCGGCAAGCGCCAGTCGTGCGAGCGCCAGCAGCGCGAACGACACGGACAGGACGGCGAACAGCGCGCGGCGCGGCAGGCGGAAACTCATCCCCCAGAGTTGTGGCCGGAACCGGGGCCAGTCAAGTCGCCCGGCAGTCGGGCTTTCCGCCCTGCAACCTCGCCATGTTCATCCGCGTCCATCCTGCTTGTATGACCCGCATGAAACCCGTCCGTCCGCTGGCCTTGCTGCTTCTCCTCGGCGCCTTCGCGCTGAACCTCCCCGCCGCCTCGAAGCCCAACCTCATCCTCATCATGGCCGATGACCTCGGCTACGAAACCCTCGGCGCGAACGGCGGCACGAGCTACAAGACGCCCGTGCTCGACAAGCTCGCCGCCGCCGGCGCGCGCTTCACGCACTGCTTCGTGCAGCCGCTCTGCACGCCGACGCGCGTGCAGTTGATGACCGGCCAATACAATGTGAGGAACTACATCAACTTCGGGAACATGGACCCGAAGCTCACCACGTTTGGCAATCTCCTCAAGACCGTCGGCTACGCGACGTGCATCACGGGCAAGTGGCAGCTTGGCCGCGACGTGGAGCTGCCGAAGAAGTTCGGCTTCGACCAGCATTGCCTCTGGCAGCACACGCGCCGCCCGCCGCGCTACGCCAATGCCGGACTCGAAATCAACGGCGTCGAGAAGGACTACTCGAACGGCGAATACGGCCCCGACATCGTCAACGACTACGCGATAGACTTTGTCACGCGCCACAAAGACAAGCCGTTCTTCCTCTACTACCCGATGATGCTCACACACTCGCCCTACCAGCCCACGCCCGACAGCAAGACGTGGGACCCGAAGACCATCGGCGAGCAGGCGAAGCAGGACGCGAAGCACTTCGGCGACATGGTGGAATACATGGACAAGCTCATCGGCAAGCTCGTCGCGCGGCTCGACTCGCTCGGCCTGCGCGAGAACACGCTGCTCGTCTTCGTCGGCGACAACGGCACGGGCCGAGGCACTCGCTCGATGATGGGCGACAAGCTCGTCATCGGCGGCAAAGGCACGACGACCGAGTTCGGCATGCACGTCCCACTCATCGCGAACTGGCCGGGCAAAATCGCGGCCGGAAAAGTCCACGCCGACCTCGTGGATAGCACGGATTTTTTGCCGACGCTGCTGGACGCCGCCGGGGCGAAGCCGCCTGCCGGGTTGAAACTCGATGGTCGCAGCTTCCTCCCGCAGGCGCGGGGCGAGAAGGGTCAGCCGCGCGAATGGGTTTACTCGTGGTATTCCCCGCGTCAAGGCGCAGAGATGTCCGTGCGCGAACTCGCCTTCAACCACCGCTTCAAGCTCTACCGCTCCGGCGATTTCTACGACCTCGGCGTGGACATCGAGGAGAAGCAACCGCTCAAGGTCGCGTCGCTTACCGGCGAGGCCGCCGCCGCCGCGAAGGTGCTGCAAGGCGCTCTCGACCAGTTCAAAGATGCGCGTCCGGCCAATCTCGACCAACCGGGAGCGAAGGCCGACAAGTCCAAGGCGAAGAACAAGGCGAAGTGATGCGCTGCTGCCGTCGTGCCGACTACAGGGAGCGCGGCCTTCAGGCCGCAGAAACGTGCGTGAGGCAGAGGTGATTTCAACGCGCGGTTGCGGGCGTGGCTTCCTGCGGCGTGAACGCCGCGCTCCACCCGAGGTCACTTCCCGTCGAAATTCCCCTCCAGCTTCGCCGCACCAACAGAAATCTCCTGCCCGTTGGCCAGCAGGTTTTGGAGAATCCAGTTGCCCTTCCCGCCGATGACTTGCAGTGAGCGCGTGGCTTTCCGCTCCGCGCGGTCGTCGCGAATCACGCAGCCGGCGACGCGCGTGTTCGTCGTGTCGCGCAGCAGCAGGCCCACGCCGTCGGAGTCGAGGATGGTCGCGTTAGCGAGGTGGAAGCGGTCACACTTCTCGATGAGCACGGCGGCGGGCTTGCGCCACACGCCGTTGACATGCAGGCCCGTGAGCGTGCAATCGCGGGAGCCACGGAAGACGAGGCCGCCGTTCACGTTCGTGCTGGTGCCGTAGTTGTAGCGTGGGTTGCGGTCGAACGCGTTCGGCCCGACGACCACGTTGCTCGAATCCTCCACGAGCAGGTCGTGCTGGTAGCCCATCCAAAACGTGTTACCCGTGAGCGTCACCCCGCGCGCGTTTTTCAAGTGGACGTTCACCTGCACGTCGCTGAGGACATTGCCCGTGATGGTGATGTGGCCTTCCTGAGTTATCGCGGTGCCAACGCGCTGCGCAAGGGATGGCTCGTGGCCCTGACCGAGGATGCGGATGTTCGCCGAGTCCGGGCCCGGGCTGTTGTGCTGGATGGTGCAGCCGGTGATGGCGACTTCAGCGATGGAGCCGCCGGCGGAGTCGAGCAGGATGTTCGCGGTCGGCGGGGAGTTCTTGCCCATATTGCTTTCGATGTCGCAGTTCGCAATGTGGATGTTCCGCACGTTGCCGCCGCGCCCGACGATGCCGCCGCCCGCGCAGTAGCTGATGTGGCTGCCAGTGATGTTGGACTGGTGGAGATTCACGTTATCGTAGAATACGCCGATGCCCGTGCAGTGGTAGATGTGGCAGTCGCTGATGAGCACGTTGCGATTGCGCACGGCGAGGTGGATGCCGTGCCGCAGCGAGCGGAGGTGCGTGCGCGTGATGGTGATTTGCATCGTGCCCTCGGCCTCGATGCCGTCGGCCTCCGGGTGCGCACCCTCGATGGCGAGCGAATCCACGACCGGCATCCGCTGGCGCTCCCAGACGTTGGGCTTGAACTGCTCGGGGTCCGCCGTGCCGCCGTGTGTGCCAAGGAACTTGAAGGCCGGCCCCGGCCCCGCCATCACCACGCCCGCCGTGCCGTCGCCGATGAGCGAGACGAAGCCGGTCCGATCCAGCGCGATGAGCACGGTCTTCGTGAGCCGATAGCTGCCCTTGCTGAAATGCACGCTGCCACCTGCGTTCACGGCGCGCTGGATGGCCGCCGTGTCATCTGCTTTCCCATCGCCGACCGCGCCGAACTCGCGCACGTCCTTCGCCGTCGCGTGCCATGCGAAGGTGCAGAGCAGTAAGGCCGTTGCGAGGGAACGCGTGATGCCACTTCCCGATGACAGCCGGCAGAACGCCAGTCGAGTGCCACGGCGCGCGCCTTCTACCTTCCTCGGAGGAGGGGAGAAGGTGGCCGCAGGCCGAATGAGGGGTGAGGTCACCAACACCGAAGCCCGCAACCCCTCACCCCGGCCATCTCCCCTCATCCGATGAAGCGAGCGGGAGTGAAAAAACACAGTGGCCCCACTGTAATTCCACTGGATGTTTCTTGGCGTGAGGTGAGATGTGATGCAAGGAGCGGCTGGATTCATGGCCACATTGGACGCCGCTCCACTGCGACCAGCAAGCGCAATGCGACGCGCGAACCTCTTACTTTCCAATGCAGAACTGGCTGAAGATCGAGTCGAGCAAGTCCTCCGTCGTGGTCTTGCCGACTATCTCGCCGACCGCGTTGACGGCGATGCGCAAGTCCATCGCGACCAGTTCGAGCGTGCGGTTGGTTCGCAGCGCTTCTGCCGTCCGCACGGTCGCCGCACGAGCTCGCTGAAGCGCGTCTTGATGCCGCGAGTTGATCATCACCTGCAACATCTCAGCTTTGATCTCGCCAGCCCAGACGAGTTGCTTGATGGCGTCTTTGAGCGCTTCGATGCCGGAACCAGTGAGGCAGGAGATGGCATTGGGGCGTTCCGGCGATTTGCAATCGCCGGCACGGGGCAGGTCCGCCTTGTTCAACACCACGATGCGTTTCTTTCCCGCGAACTCGGCGAGGAACTGTTCGTCCTCCGCTGAGATTGGCTCGCTCGCGTCCAGCACGTGCAGAATCAACTCTGCCTTCGCCACCATCGCGCGGGTGCGGCGGATGCCTTCGCGCTCAATGTCGTCGCGGGACTCGCGCAGGCCCGCCGTGTCCACGAACACGACGGGGAGCCCACGGATGTTCGCCGTCTCCTCGATGGTGTCGCGCGTGGTGCCGGCGATGGGCGAGACGATGGCGCGGTCGTGGCCGAGGAGCTGGTTAAGCAGCGAGGACTTGCCCGCATTGGGCCGCCCGATGATGGCGGCGCGAATACCCCGTCGGAGGATTTGGCCTTCGTCCGCCGTGCGCAGCAGTTCGTCCATGAACGCGACGCCACGCTCCAGTCGTGCGAGGAGTTGCCCGCGTGTGTCCGGCGCGATGTCTTCGTCCGGGAAGTCAATGTGCGCCTCAATGTGTGCGAGCGTCTTCACGAGGTCGTCGCGGAGCAGGTTGATGCGCTGCGAGAGTTTGCCGGCGAGCTGCTCGCCCGCCGCCGTGAGCGCCAGCTCGGTGCGCGCGTGAATGAGGTCGGCCACTGCCTCGGCCTGCGCGAGATCGAGGCGCCCGTTGAGGAAGGCGCGCTGTGTGAACTCGCCCGGAGCGGCCAGTCGCGCGCCAGCGGCGAGGAGCGCGTCGAGCACCAGTTTGGCGGGTAGCAATCCCCCGTGGCACGAGAACTCCACCGTGTCCTCGCGCGTGAACGTGCGCGGCGCGCGCAACACCGCCACGAGCACCTCGTCCACGAAACGCCCGTCCCGCTCGACGCGCCCGTAGTGGATCGTGTGCGAAGGCGCAGCGGAGGGCTTCAGCGAACTCTTGCCGACGGGGACGAACACCTTGTCTGCCACCACCAGCGCCTCCGGCCCAGAAACACGGAGGACGGCCAAGCCGCCTTCACCGAGCGGCGTGGCAATGGCGGCGATGGTCTCGGAGAGTGAGTTCAAGGTTCCGTTTTTGGGTATCGAATTTCAATTTGGCGCGGCGTGACGTTCCTCAAACCAATGCTGCCGCTCGCGCGCATAGAAGATGAACCCAAGACCCCATGGCGGTATCAGCGCGAAGGAAGCAAATTATCAGATACGACGAGGAGTTGACCTGCTTTCAATCTAACCGGATCCACCTGGGCCTGCTTCTTCGCCGGGAAGGCCGCGCCGCCCATCTCGGTCCACGCCTTCTCCACCTGCGCGTTGATGAACTGGCCGATATAGTGCGCGATCTTCTCGTTCTTGCGGAGCGCTTCCTTGATCGTGTCGGACGCGGTCTGCACCTCGGCGGCGGTCTTGCCGGCGTCCTTGAGCTTCTTCACCTCGGCGAGAAGGGACTTGAAATACAACTGCTGGTTCACCAACACCTCGGGGCCGCCGCTGGGCCCGTGGGCGGGGCAGACTTTCAGCGGCTTGAGCGCGATCACTTTGTCGAGGGTCTTGATCCACTCGTGGATGTTGCCGTCGCCGATGTAGTTGTAGGGGCCGTTCACGCAGGCGTCGCCGGTGAAGACGATGCGCTCCTTCGGCAGCCACGCCCAGCCGTCGCCGTAAGTGTGCGCGACGCCGAGGTGCAGCAGTTCCACGCGGTGTGTGCCGTCGTCGAAGGTGAGCTGCTTCTCGAAGAGGAGGCTGGGCGGGCGGAGCTTGCTGGCGGCCACGTCCTTGCGGCCTTTGGCGGCGTCCTCCCACCGGCCCGGCTTCCCGCCGCCGAAGAGGTTGGTCTCGTATTTCTTCATCTCCGCGAGCACGCCCGAGTGGCCGACGATGATGGCCCCGGCCTCGTGCATGACCTGGTTGCCGTAGGCGTGGTCGCCGTGGTGATGCGTGTCGAAGACGAAGCGGATGGGCTTGTCGGTGAGCGCCTTGATCTTGGGGAGGACAACCTGCGCGCCGGAGGGGAAGTTGGCGTCAATGATGAGCACGTAGTCGGCGAAGACAATCCAGCCGTTGTTGCAGTGGCCGTGACGGCCGATGTCGCCTTCGTGGAAATAGACATTGGGGGCGACCTTCTCGACGACGTTCACCTCCGCGCGAGCGAGGGGAGCGAGGAGGAGGGTGGCGATGGCAAGGCTTTGCGCGGGGCGGAGGAATGCTTTCATGGGCGCGACTTTTGCAGAACCGGAAGGCGCGTCAAACGGGAAGTTCGGGCGCAGTGCGAGGCCGGGCGCAGCTTCACCCGCCTATGCAGCTCATCGTGCGCTCGGGCTGCTGGAAGCCCGGCTCGCCGATGTGGTGGCGGTCCTCCTTGCCCAGCACGATCTCGCGCAGGCGCGCAGTGAGTTCGGCGTCGCTCGCCTCCCCGCGTAGGAGCGGCTTGAGGTCGTGCTCGTGCAGGCTGAAAAGGCAGGTCCGGATTTTCCCGTCGGCGGTCAGGCGGAGGCGGTTGCAGTGGCCGCAAAACGCCTCCGTGACGGGGGCGATGATGCCGATCTCGCCGCGCCCATCCGCGAAGGTCCAGCGTTTCGCCGTCTCGGATTTGTTGTCGGACACCACCGGTCGCAGGTCGAAGCGCGCTTGCAGCCGCGCGAGGATTTCGCGACCGGGCACGACGAGGTCGCGCAGCCAGGCGCGGCCAGAATCCAGCGGCATGAACTCAATGAAGCGCAGACTCACGTCCTGCTCGCGCGCGAATTCGGCGAGCCGCTCCAGCTCCGTGTCGTTCAAGCCACGGATGACCACGGCGTTCACCTTTACGGGCGCGAAGCCGAGCGCCTTCGCCTGCGCGATGCCGGCGAGCACGGAGCGCAAGCCGTCGCGGCCCGTGATGCGCTTGAAGTTGTCCGCGTCGAGCGAATCGAGGCTGAAGCTGACGCGTGTGAGCCCAGCCGCACGCAGTGCGACGGCGTGCGGCGCGAAGTGCGAGCCGTTCGTGGTCATCGCGAGGTCGCGGATGCCGGGGATGGGCGCGAGGCGGGCAACGAGTTGTGGCACATCCCGGCGCAGGAGCGGTTCGCCGCCGGTGATGCGGACCTTCTCGATGCCCAGCCCGACGGCGACACGCACGACGCGCTCGATCTCCTCGTAGGTGAGCAGCTCGGACTTGGGTTTCCACTCGCGGACGATCGGCGTGAGCGTGGGCTGCGGGTTCTTGAGCGCGTCGAACTTGCCGCGATAGAAGTTCGCCGCCTCCTCCGTCTCCGGCAGGCAATACATGCACCGGAAGTTGCAGCGGTCGGTGATGCTGACCCGGAGGTCGCGCATCGTGCGACCGAAGGAGTCGTTGAGCGAGGGCAGCGTGGACATCGGAGAGTGATTAGTAATGAGTGCTGAGTAGCCAGTCGGCTTGATCGTGCTTACTGAGCACTACTACTAAACACTCACTTCCGACGCAAACGCGGCAACGCGGCGCGAGTTACTTTTTCTTCGGCGCGGGTGCGGCGGGAAAGTTCGGGCCGACGGTCACGCTCTTCTCAACGCCGGACTCTGCGGGCTTGGGCGCAGCGGGCGCGGGGGCCTTGATGGTCACGGTGCCGTCGCGGTGAACCTCGACGTTGAGCTGGCTGCCCTTGGTGGACATGGGCTTGGTGGATGGAAGGGGTTTCAGGCCGTCCACGAGGAGCGTCGCACCTTTGCGCTCATCCATGAACGTGCCGCTGCGCATCCAGTCCAAGCGCCGGGCGATGGACTGGTCACTCTTGATGGTAGAAATTTGCTCCTTGAGGAAGGCGAGGTCGTTCATCTTGCGCTCCATCTCGGTGCGCTCGCCCTGCATTCGCGCGAGCTCCTTCGTGAGGAACGACTTGTCATCCTTCGTCACCTGCAGTTCGCCCTCGACGAAGGAGATGCGGGTGTTGAGCGTGCCGATCGTGGACTTGAGCTTGGTGATGTCAGTGTTCAGCTCCGCGACCTTCGCGTTCAACTGGTCCCGGGTGTTCTGCAAATCCTTGATGCTCGCGTCACGCGTGGCGATCTCCTGCTTCTTCGCGTTGTCCAGCGCAGCGTAGCGAGTGGCAGCGGCTTGCGCGGCTGCTGTCGCGGCCTTCGCATCGGCAGCGGCCTTGGTCTGCGCGGCGGTAAGTGCGGCCTCGATCTTTTTGCCCTCAGCCTGTGCGGCCTTGGTCTCAGCTTGGGACTTGGTGAGTGCGCCGGTGGTCTGCGTCAGTTCAGCGGCGGTGGCCAGCACCTTGGCATCCAGCGCCCTCGCCTCTGCGGTCTTGGCAACGAGGCCAGCGGTGACGAGCTCGTTGGTCTTGGTGAGCGTGTCGTTGACCTTCTTCTGCTCAGTCAGCTCGCCGGTGGTCTTTTTTACGTCCCCCTCGAGCGTGGCAATGGTGCCGTCATCCTTCTTCTTTGTTTCCACCGCGTTGGTGTGCCGCATGAGCAGGCCAAAGCCCAGCAACACGCTCAGAGCCACCAACACCACGACTGCTGTCTTGTTATTCATACATTTCCAAGATGGGGGAAAGTGTGCAGCTTTGGCAAGCTCCTTGCCGAACACGGGCCCCGGCGCTGACTGGCCGAGGGGTTGACGCGAAGTGAGGCTGGGCCCGCCCAGCGGCAACTCAAACACCTGCGCCTGGGGCCGCCGGATCCCCTCCTGGTGGCGCTTTCCGAGCGCGCCACCCCGGCGGCGGGGCGTGCCGTCGCGACGGCAAAGGGGGGGGAGTGGGAACCCCGGCCCGTCCACTGCCGCAATTTCGGCCCCTGAACCCGCGCAAAGCACACCCCCTCACCCCATCCCTCTCCCCTCCGCCGAGGAGGGGAGAGGGATGGGGTGAGGGGGCAAGTCGGTTCACTTTTTTCCAGTCCCAGCCGGGGCCGCACCAGACGTGAAATACGCGAACAAGTCTTTCACCTGCTGCTCACTCAAGGCGTCGAGGAGGCCCTCGGGCATGAGGGAGATGTGGCTAGCTTGCATGGTCTTCACGTCGGTGCGGGCCAGCGAGTGCTTGTTGCCAGCAATGTCCAGCACCACGACATGCTGGCCGTTGATTTCCGTGATGAGGCCGCCAAAGGCCTGCCCGTCGTGGGTCTCGATGTTGAACCCGATGAACTCCTCCCGGATGGCGAGGCTGGGGTCCACGATGGCGGGGAGGATGAAGTCCAGGTTGTCGCGCTCGTAGCCGGTGAGGTCGGGGCCGATTTTACCGCCCTCCTTGTTGAGCGTGTGGCAGACGGCGCAGGCCTGCTTGAAGATTTCTTGGCCGGCCTTCACGTCGCCTTTCGCGCCGGCGAGGAGCTTCCGCACCTTCGCGATTTGGGCTTCCTTCTCCTCGCTGCTCTTAGTGAGGCGACCCCAATGCTTCTTGATGAGCGCGTCGCTCGTGACGTCCTTGAACGCGGTGATGGCGAGGAGGTTCGCGATGGAGATTTGTTCTTTCTTGAGCTGACCCTCGTCCACGGCGGCGAGGAGGCGGCGCGACCAATCGGGCCGGCTGGCGAGTGCGGCTTGGGCGGTGTCGCGGAGCTTGCCGCTGAAGCCGGGGTAAAGGTCGAGCAGCTCGCGCGCGATGTCCGGCGAGGCGAAGCGCTGGAGGGCGTTGACCAAGTCCAGACGAAGCGCGTCGCTCTTCTCGAAGCGCAGCAGCTTCAGGAAGGTCGGCACGGCGGCGTCCACGCGGCGTTCGGCGAGCAGCGTGATGGTCTTGCGGCGGTCGGCCTCGGGGATTTTCGCGTCGCTGATGCGCGCAAGCGCGGCCTCCGCGGCAGGCGCGTGGCCGAGCCGGACGGCGAAGCTGATGAGCGTGGGCGTGGGCGCGCGGCTGGCCCAAAGCTCGGCGACCTTCTTCGCGAGCGCGGGCGGGACGGACTTCACGGGGTTGCCTTGAAGGCCGGCTTCCATGCCTTTGATGAGTTCGTCGGCATTGGCGGGCGAGGGGGCGAGGGCGAAGAGCTTGGCGGCGGTTTCGAGGTTCGCATCGGTGCGTTCGGCGGTGAAGCGCTGGCCGAGGCGGGCGATGATGAACCGCTGCACGATAGGCGCGTGCCAGAAGGTGCTGTCCTCCAACATCCGGAGAATGGCGTCGCGGTCGGTGGCGCACTTGCTTTCGACGGCCCACCAGAGCAGGAGAGGAACGTGTTTGTCGCTCACATCCTCGCTGCGGAGGAGTAACTCGCGCGTGATGGGCAAGGCGTCCTTGCCGGGCAGACGCGTGACGCTGCTGGCGAGCTGCGCGCGGACTTCGGCGACGGGCTCAGTCTTTGCGAGTGCGAGTAGGGCGGCCTGTTGCGCGGGCGTGATGCGCTTGCGGTCGCCGAGGAGTCGGATGGTCCAGTAGCGGACCATCTCGCTCGGATGCAAAAGAGTTTGCAGGGCGAAGGCGTCGTCGAAGCCACCGCTGGCATGGACGGCCCAGAAGGTTTCGAGCGCGAGTTGGTTGCCGTCACCCCTCCCCCCTCCGAGGGGCGAGGGAGAAGATTTCGCGAGCGCGAGCGTCTTTAACTTCGGCGCGAGCGATTTGTCCCCCCGGTCCCACAGCACGCGCAGCGCGGTTTGCCGATGCCACTTGTTCGGGTGCGAGAGGAGCTTGATGAGTTCGTCACCGGAGAGTTTGGCGAAATCCATTTTGTCCCAGCCCACCTTCGCGCCAGTCGCCGAGAGCCGGTAGATCCGGCCCGACTCCTTGTCCCACGTGTCGCGCGGGTCGAGATGGCTGAGACGGCTGTCGCACCAGTCGGCGAAGTAAATCGCGCCGTCGGGGCCGGCCTTCATGTCCACGGGGCGGAACCAGCGGTTACTGGAGAGCACGCTCGTCTCGATGTCGGCGGTCTGGAAGCTCGAGGTGTCGCGCGCGACTTTGCTGGCCATCACGCGGCTCGTGAGCGCCATGCCGACGACGATGTGGCCCTCGTATTGGGGAATCGCGCCGCCCTCGTAGTAGAGCATCGCCTGCGGGAAGCGCGGCTCGTAGCCCTTGTGCGCCATGTGCTCGAACCAGCCGAAGCGATACGGGCTCATCGCGGGGCCGTGCTTGGACCAACCCTTGATGTAGAGGGCGCCTTGCGCGTAGTGCAGGCCGCGCGTCTGGCCGTAGTTCGAGCCGGAGAAGACACGGCCCTGCGCATCGAACTCGACGGAGAAGGTGTTACCACCGCCCTCGGCGAAGACCTCGAACTCGCCGGTCACGGGATGGTAGCGCCAGATGGCTTGGCCGAGAAACTTCACGCCCTTCACGTCGGCTGTGCAGGTGCTGCCGTGCGCGCCGTAGAGCCAGCCGTCCGGCCCCCAAGCGAGCGAGTTCGCACCGCTGTGCGTGTCCTCGAGGCCGAAGCCGGAGAGCTTCACCTCGGGCGGGCCGTCGGGAATGTCGTCGCGGTTTTTGTCCGGGTAGAAGAGCAAGTAGGGCGGGTTCAAGACCCACACGCCACCGCGTCCGGTGACGACGCTGCGCGCGATGTTCAGGTCGGAGACGAAGTCCTTGGCCTTGTCGAAGACGCCGTCGCCGTTGGTGTCTTCGAGGATGGTGATGCGGTCCTTGCCTTTGAAGTGATTCGGAGGAGCAGGAGGAACTTTGTCGTAAATGGCGCGAAGGTATTGGTCATACTTCGTGACCTTCAGCCCGGCGGGGAAAGGGTATTGGAGATACTGCACGACCCACATCCGGCCGCGGTCATCGAAGTGGATGTTGAGCGGTTGACGAACCATCGGCTCCGTCGCGGCGAGGTCCCAGCGCAGGCCGGGGGCGACTTGGAATTGCGCGAGCGACTCGGCGGGTGTGGGCTTCGCGGAGCCGTCCTGAAGCATTCCGCCGCCCTTGAAGCGCTTCACGAACTCGGCCATCTCGGGCGTGAAGCGCGGGTCGGGCGGCGCGTCGGCGGCGCGGGGCGAGAGGATAGAGAGGAGAAGAGAGAGGATAGCCAAGGCGGCGCGGTAGGGGCGGGCGAAGGGTTTCATGGGTTGGTCCTTCGTTCCTGATACGGGCTTCCGACGTGAGGGGCAAGGCGCTTGTTCGTGTCGGCGACTTGCAGTCGCCGTGTTGCGCGCGGTTCGCTCACGGGACGGCGGCTGGAAGCCGCCGGCAGGGATGTCAGCGCAGACCCTGCTTTGCGGCCATGGAGGCGAAGAGGCCGCCGCGCTTGATGAGTTCGTCGAACCGGCCTTCCTCCACCACCCGCCCGTCGGACAGGACGAGGATGCGGTCCATGTTCGCGAGGGTGGAGAGGCGGTGGGCGACGCAGACGACAGTCCGGTTCTGTTCGAGCTTCTCGATGGCGGCCTGCACCTCGGCCTCGGATTGGGAGTCGAGCGCGGCGGTGGCTTCGTCGAGCAGGAGGATCGGGGCGTTGCGGACGAAGGCGCGGGCAATGGCGAGGCGTTGGCGCTGGCCGCCGGAGAGGGTGACACCGCGTTCGCCCACGCGGGTGTCGTAGCCCTGCGGTAGTTGCGTGATGAAGTCGTGGGCGTTGGCGGCGCGGGCGGCGGCTTCGACCTCGGCTGGGGTCGCACCGGGTTTTCCGCAGGCGATGTTCTCGGCGACGGTGAGGTCGAAGATGACAATTTCCTGGCTCACCAAGGCCATGAGCTGCTGCAAGTCGCGCGAGGCGACGGCGCGGAGGTCGTGGCCGTCAATGCGGATGGTGCCGGAGGTGACGTCGTAGAAACGGAAGAGGAGATTGACCAGCGTGCTCTTGCCGGAGCCGCTCTCGCCAGCGATGCCGAGCTTGTAGCCGAGCGGGAGGGTGAGGGAGAAGTCGCGGAGGACAGGCTTCTCCGCGTAGGCGAAGGAGATGTTCTCGCAGCGGATTTCGCGGGCGAAGGACTGGAGCGGCTCGGGCTGGGCAGGTTCCTTGACGTGGGGCTGCTCGCTCATGATTTGGGCGAGTCGGTCCACACCGACGCTGGCCATCTGGAAGACGACGTGGACGTTGGCGAGCTTCTTGAACGGGGTGAACATGAGGACGACGCCCATGAGGAAGCTGGCGAGGTCGGGGACGCTGGTGTCACTCATGAAGATGACGACGATGAGCAGGCCAAGGCCGAGCATCGAGATGGTTTCCACGAGCGGGTTCACCAGCTCGCGGGCTTTCATGGACTTCATGTCGTGGTGGATGATGTCCTGTGAAAAGGTGCGGAAGCGCGCGAGCGAGCCGCTTTCCATCCCGAAGGCTTTGATGACGCGGATGCCGCTGAGCGCTTCGACGAGGAGGCTCGATTGGGAGATGTTGGCGTTGAGGCTGGCCTTGGCGGCGCGCCGGACTTTGCCGCCCAGCACGATAATCGGGATGCCGCAGAAGGGCAGGAAGATGAGGGCGACGAGCGTGAGTTTTGGGCTGAGTAGAAAGAGGCCGAAGATGACGCCCGCGATGGTGAAGGGTTCCTTCACGATGTCGGAGAGGCCCAGGGACATCGCGCGGTGCAATGCAGCGGCATCGTTGTTCACGCGCGCGAGCAGGTCGCCCATTGTTGAGCGGTTGAAGAAGTCGAGCGAGAGCCGGTAGAGCTGGGCCAGCACGTCATAGCGCAGGTCGTTCATGATGCGCGCGCTCACCCAGGCCATGCAGTAGCTGCTGAAGTAGCCGATGAAGCTGCGCAGCGCGACGAGCACGGGCAGGAAGAGGAAGCCACCGAGGATTTGCCGCCAGTCCTGATCGCGGCCCATGAGCGGAAGCCAAGGGTCGAGGAGCGTGATCAGTTTCGCGTTCGCGTCCTTCCCAAGTTGGCGGATGCCGCCGAGAGACGAAGGGGCTTCGGTGGTTGGCGCAGGACGCGACTGGAGGCGGATGTCCGTGGCCGCGCTCGCCGGTGCGGCATTGCTGAGGACAAGCGCGGAGGTTTGCGGAGTCGGTGCGAGCCGCTCGAACAACGTGCCCGTGGCCCAGATGAAGGCGGCGTTGGACAGGCCGAAGAGAACGCCCAGAAAAATCCCCAGCGCCATCCGCCCCCAGTAGCGGCGCAGGTAGGGCGCGCCGAAGCGGAGGATGTTGGCGAGGTTCTGCATGAGGGGGTGAGTGTTGGCGGCGGCGGCGCGGAGTTCAATAAGATTGGTTTTGCACGGGCAGTCTGGCTGTGCTTTGGTGGCCACAATGCAAACCAGTTTCAATTTTGCGCTGCTCGCCACGCTGCTCACTTTCGGGACCGCATCCGCCGCCGAGGTCCGAATCCAGCGCGTGCCCGGCGGTGGCCTGCAACCGCAGGCGGTCACGGACGCGCGCGGCGTGCTGCACCTTGTTTATCTCAAGGGCGACCCGAAGGCGTGCGATGTCTTTTACTCGCGCCGCGAGGCGGGTAAGGCCGACTTCTCCGCCCCGCTGCGTGTGAACAGCCAACCCGGCAGCGCGATCGCCATCGGGACGATTCGCGGCGCGCAGTTCGCGCTGGGCAAGGGCGGGCGCGTCCACGTCGTCTGGAATGGCTCCGGCCAGGCCGAGCCGAAGCCAGCCACAAAAAGTTCTCCCCTGCTCTACACGCGGCTCAACGACGCCGGCAGTGGCTTCGAGCCGCAGCGCAACATAATCAAGGGCACCCTGCACCTCGACGGCGGCGGGACGGTGGCGGCGGACGCCGAAGGCAACGTCTTCGCCCTCTGGCACGGCGCGCCGCCCGACAACAACGCAGGCGAGACGGGCCGGGCGGTTTATCTCGCGCGGTCGCGGGACGATGGCAAAACTTTCGAGGGCGAACGCGTCGTTAGCCCAGAGGCCAGCGGGGCCTGTGGCTGCTGCGGGATGCGGGCATACGCGGACGGGCAAGGGACGGTCTTCGCGCTCTTCCGCACCGCCTCGACCGCGTTGGACCGCGACATGATGCTGCTGGTTTCCCGCGACCGGGGTGAACTCTTCACGGGCGATTACGTCCACCGCTGGCGCGTCGGCCAGTGCCCGATGAGCAGCGAGGCATTCACGGCGGCGGGCGGGCGCGTGTTCGCGGCGTGGGAGACGGCGGGCGCGGTGCAGTTCGCGGCGCTCGATGCCAAGACGGCGAAGGCCGTCACCCCGGCTGGACCCGCCATCATGGTCAAGGGCAAGCATCCAGCCGTCGCGGTGAACAAGGCTGGCGAGACCCTGCTGGTCTGGACCGAGGGCACCGGCTGGCAACGCGGCGGCGCGCTGGCCTGGCAGATGTTCGGGGCAGACGGCAAGCCGGCGGGCGCGCCGCAGCGCCGAGACGGCGTGCCCGTGTGGGGCCTGCCCGCGGCGGTGGCGGAGCCGGACGGCAGCTTCACGGTCATTTACTAGCCAAGCCGGACGTTGACACCCCTCCGATCCGCCGTTAATTATCCCATCCGATTTAACCGAACGACCCAACTACCATGCTCGCCCTCAGGCTCATCCTCGTTCTCGTCATCGTCGCCAGCGCCGGAGTAATCGCGCTGGGCGAAATGAAGCTCAAGCCCCACCTCGATGAACTGAAAGCGAAGGAGAAAAAGGTCACCGAGGATCTGAAAAAGGAAGAGACCGAGCGCACCAAGCAGGAAACACGCGCCAAAGGGGCAGAGCAGGAGCGCGACGCTTTTAAAAGCGACCTCGACGCATCCAAGAAATCCGAGACCGACGCGATTGCAGCGGCCAAGGCCGAGAAAGACAAAACCGCCGCTGCGCAGCAAGCAACCAACTTGGCCAAGCAGGAGACCGACGCCGTCAAGGTTCGGAGCGGTGACTACTTCGCACTCGAGTCGCTGGGCCTGACGCCGCCGATCATCCGCATCATCCACACTGCGCTGCCCAAGGCCACCAACGAACTCAAGGTGCTTAAAGACGAGCAGCGCGTGCTGATGACGCAGCACATCAAGGCCAGCGGCGAGTTGCAGTCTTTCCTCAATCCCAAGGGCGCGGTCTCGCTGCCCAGCCTCAGCGGCAAGGTGCTGGCGGTGGACCCCAAGTGGGACTTCGTCATCATGGACATGGGCGCCAACCACGGCCTCCTCAAGAACGGCGAGTTGAGCATCAGCCGCGAGGGTAAGCTCATCGCCCGCGTGAAGGTTTCCCGTGTCGAGACCGACTACGCCATCGCCAACGTGATGGCCGGCTTCAAGCGGAGCGACATTCAGGAAGGCGACGCCGTCCTGACGCCCTCCTCCGTGGCCCTCCCTCCCCAGAAGTAACATGAACTCCCGCCTGCTCCAACTCGGCCGCTGCCTGCTCGCCGCCATCGCGCTCAGCACCGTGCTGCTGACCGCCGGTTGCACCATGGCGGATCCGGACAACCAGTCCACCCGCCCGTGGAACGCGGCCAAGAGCTGGGAAGGTGGCGTGCCGGGGATGCTTTACGACCGGCGTTGAGCCTCACCTTTGCGTCCCCCGCTGGCTCACTTCCCCTTCGACTGCATCTGGCGCGCGCGGTCAATCCTCAGTTGATAGACACCGCTGCGAGCCGGAAACATCCCCTGCAGCCGTTGGTAAATCGCCACAGCCCCGGCCCAGTCCTCTTGTTTCTCCAGCAGTTCGGCCAGGTTTCCACCCGCATCCCGGATGGCTTCGAGAGAAGGAACCTCGTTCGTCCGGAGGTTGGTCTGATAAAGGACATTGCTCCAGTGTTCCGCAGCCGGCTTGGGCTGGCGCTGTTTTTCCCGGACCGTGCCCAGCAACACCTCGGCAAGGCTGCGCGTCTCAGCGTCGGCTCCCGGCCACGACATGGCGCGTAGCAGCGCGCTGGCGGCGAGTTCATATTCCTTGGTATCCTTGGCCGCGCGTTGGTAATGGCACGCGCCGATCCGGCCCATCGCGCGCGCCGAGATGGGATTCGTCGGGAAATTGTTCGTGATGCGGCTGAACGCGATGATGGCGTCGCCCAACGGGTCGGCCACGAGGGCCGCGCCCTTCTGCGCTGCGGTCAGATAAGTGTCGCCCAGCGCGAAGAAGGCCTTCGCCTGTATCGGTGCGGGCGTTTGGAGGTCGTTGATCAACTGGGTGAAATAGTCCGTCGCGTCCTTGTAGCCGTCCCGCTCGTAGGCCGCGATGCCCGCGTGGAGTCGCGCCTGATGCCGCAACTCCGCCGCGTTCGCGTTCGTGCTCTGCGCGAGCAGTTGGTAGATCGCCTCGGCGAGGTGGAACTGCTGCTGGTTGAGGTGGTAGTCCCCTACCCAGAGCTGCGCCAGCGGGGCCTTCGGATGCGCGGGGAAACGGGCGACAAAGTTTGTATAGAGGATGAAGGCGTTGGTCACCCGTCCGGCCTTCTCGTTGAAGTTCGCCTGCTCGAACTCCACGTCCGCCCGCGCGCTGTTCGTCGGGAAGAGCCGCACCCACTGGTCGTATTTGCGCGCCGCGCCCACCCAGTCGAACTCCTGCTGGTAAGTCCGCGCAATGGCCAGGTGGACCTGCGGCGCCAGCGGAGATTGTGGGAACCGATCGAGCTGCGCCTGGAAGTGGCCGCGCGCCTCGGCGGGCTTGCCCATGCGGTTCAACTCCCTCCCGTGCAAGAGCGTCGCCTCGTCACTGAAAAAGCTGTCGGGAAACCATTGTGTGATCGTGCGGAAGGCCTCGTCCGCCGCCGTCTGGTTCGATACCGCCCACGCGGAGCGCATCGCCAGGTAGAGGGCTTGGTCCAGATACGTCTTCCGCACGCGCTCCATGTCCGCGTATTGCGCCACGACCTGCTGGAAGTTGCGCAGCGCGTTCGTGTGGTCCTTCTGCAACGCCTGCGCCTCCGCCAGCTTGAAGCGCGCGATGGCTTGCTCCTCGGACTTCGGGAGTCTCTGCGCGGCCTCGCCGAAATCCACGGCGGCGGGCGCGGGCTGGCTCAGGTGCCAGAAGCACCAACCGCGCTGGTAGTGGGCGCGGCCACGCAGCGGGCTGTTCGTGAAGTTCAGCAGGACGAGATTCAAGTTCGTCAGCGCGGTTGCCAGAAGGTTCGTCTGCGCCGGGCCGTTCGTGTTGCCGGTCAGCCCGTGGAATTCCTTCAGCCGCAGCTCGCCCAACGTGAGCTGCGCGAGGTCGAGCCGCTCGTCGCCGGGAAATTGTGCGGAGTAATTCTCCAGCAGCACCACCGTCTCCGCGTCCTTGTGCTGGCGGTCGTTGAGGTCCACCACTCTTTGCAGAGCGCGCTGGCGCAGCAGGATGGGAGCGTTCGTGCTGAAGTTGTTGGTGAAGGAAGCCACCGCCGCCGCCAGTTCACCGAGCTTTTCCAGCACGGTGCCTTGCAACGCGAAGGATTCCGCCTGCATGAGCGGCTGCCGCAGCGCGCCGGCCAGTCGCACCAGATTGGTCACGACCGGGAGCGCCTCGGCGGCCCGGCCCGCCTCTGCGAGCACGCGCCCGAGCAGGAAGCGCCGCTGCCAGTCCACATCCGGCGCCAGCCGCCGGTCCTCGAGCGTGCGCGCAGCCTCTTCCGCTGCCATGAATTCCTTGCCCGCAAGCAATGCCTCGCCGAGCAGCAGCGTGCCGCTCACCGCGAGGTTGTTCGTGGGCGCGGCCTTCGCGGCGCGCTGGAACGCACCCGCTGGATCGCGCAGGAGCGCGACGACTTTCTCGCGCTGGTTGCCGAGCTTGAAGCGCGCGAGCGCCTCGTGGTGCGCGGCGGCGAGATAGTGCGGCGAGTTCGTGAAATCGCGCACCAGCAGCGCATAGATTTCCGCGGCCTTGTCGAGCTGTCCGGCCTCGAAGCGCGCCTCGCCCAGCCAGAACTGGAACTGGTCCGCGAGCTTGCCTGACTGCGGCAACCCCGTGGTCAGCAGTTCGATGGCCCCCGTGTAGTTCGTGCGCGCGTGCCGTGCCCGGGCTTGGAAAAGCATCGCATCCACCCGCCGCGTCGAGTTCGTCCAGGTGCGGACGAACGCATCGAACTGGCGCTCGGCCCGCTCGTGGTTGAGGTCTTGAAACGCCTTTGCGGCGGCCGTGAAGTCCCGCTCCTCCAGTGGGTCAGTGAAGTTTTGTGCGGAGACAGGCAGACCACTTGCGAGCAGCCAGAGCACCCAGAGCAGGCGAGCCAAGCACAAACTGCCCGATGTCCGAACGCGAGTCGCCGGCACTAGACTCAAAGATTTGGGACGGACAAAGAAGGCCGGACTCTCGGCCCCATCTTTGTCCGCCCCAAATCTTTGGGCTCCCGTTTTCCGCTCGCTCTTCACTTGCTCGTAGTATTCGTCTCCGCGCGGAGGATTCGATTCAAAAATTCTCCCGTGAAACTCCCGGGAGTGGCCGCGACCGTCTCGGGTGTCCCTTGCGCCACGATGCGTCCGCCCCCCGTCCCGCCTTCGGGGCCGAGGTCGAGAATCCAGTCGGCGCACTTGATGACGTCGAGGTTGTGCTCGATGACGAGCAGCGTGTTGCCCGGCGCGCGCAGCTTGAAGAAGACTTCCAGCAGCTTCGCCACGTCGTGGAAGTGCAGGCCGGTCGTCGGCTCGTCGAGGATGTAGAGCGTCTTGCCGGTCTGGCGGCGCGAGAGTTCGGTGGCGAGCTTCACGCGCTGCGCCTCGCCGCCGGAGAGCGTCGTCGCCTGCTGGCCGAGCCGCAGGTAGCCGAGGCCGACTTCCGCCAGCGTCAGGCATGGCTCGAAAATCTTCGGCACGGCACGGAAGAACGTCACCGCCTCATCCACGGTCAGGTTGAGGATGTCGGCGATGTTCATGCCCTTGAAATTGATTTCCAACGTCTCGCGGTTGTAGCGGCGGCCCGCGCAGTTTTCGCACGTCACATAGACCGGCGGCAGGAAGTGCATCTCAATCTTCAGCAACCCGTCGCCCTGGCACTTCTCGCAGCGGCCGCCCTTCACGTTGAAGCTGAAGCGCCCCGGCTCGTAGCCGCGAATCTTCGCCGACGGGAGCTGCGCGAAGAGGTCGCGGATATGGTTGAAGATGCCGGTGTAGGTCGCCGGGTTGCTGCGCGGCGTGCGGCCGATGGGCGCCTGGTCGATGACCACGACCTTGTCCAGGAGCTCAGTGCCGGTGAGGGTGCGATGCGCACCGGGCCGTTCCTTCGAACCGAAGAAAGTGCGGAAGAGTTGCCGCTGAAGGATGTCGCAAATCAACGTGCTCTTGCCCGAGCCGCTCACGCCGGTGACGCACGTTAGAGTGCCGAGGGGAATGCGTGCGGTGACGTTCTGCAAGTTGTTCTCCCGCGCGCCGGTGATTTCCAGCCAGCCGGCTTTGCCCACGGGCGAGACGCGTTTGCGCGGGACTGGGATGCTCAAATCGCCGCTCAGGTAACGGCCCGTGAGTGAACGCGGGTTCGCCATGACTTCCGCCACGGTGCCTTGCGCGACGACTTCGCCGCCGTGCGTGCCCGCGCCGGGACCGAGGTCAATGACGTGGTCGGCGCGGCGGATGGTGTCTTCGTCGTGCTCGACGACGATGACGGAATTCCCGAGGTCGCGGAGGCCTTCGAGGGTTTTGAGGAGCCGCTCGTTGTCGCGCTGGTGCAGGCCGATGCTCGGCTCGTCGAGGATGTAGATGACGCCGACGAGTCCCGCGCCAATCTGCGTCGCGAGCCGGATGCGCTGCGCCTCGCCGCCGGAGAGCGTGCCGGACTCGCGGTCGAGCGTGAGGTAGCCGAGGCCGACGTTCTTGAGGAAGCCCAGCCGCGCGCGAATTTCCTTCACCAGCTCGCCGGCGATTTTCTGCTGGAAGTCCGTGAGCGGCAGCGCGGCGAAGAAGAGGTCGGCGGTGTCCACGGAGAGGGCGCAGACGGCGGCGATGCTGAGGCCAGGGACCGCCGTGGTCGTAGTCGCAGCCTTTAGGCTGCGCGTCATCGCTTCTGTCTCCGACAAGCGCAACCTGAAGGTTGCGACTGCGGGGCCGCCGAGTGTCACCGCCAACACCTCCGGCCGCAGCCGCTTCCCCGCGCACGCGTCGCAAAACTCCGGGGCCATGAAGGCCTTCAACCGGTTCTTCGTGAACTCGCTTTCGCTCTCAGCGTAGAGGCGTTCGAGGTTTTTCAGCACGCCCTCGAACGGGCGCGAGAGTTTGCTGACCTTCCCCGCGCGCATGAAGTTAAAGGCCACCTCGGTGTCGCCCGAGCCGTGCAACACCACGCGGCGGAAATCCTCGGGCAGCGACTTCCACGGTGTTTCCAAGTTCTGCTCGAAGTGCGCCGCGAGCCCGCGCAGCAGGGCTTTGTAATAGACCACCATCCGCTTGCCGCCCCGCCGCCACGGCAGCACCGCGCCGGACTCCAGCGACTTCTCCGCGTCCGGCACGATGAGCGCGGGGTCGAAGACCATCTTCTGCCCCAGGCCGTGGCAGGTCGGGCACGCGCCGAACGGTGAGTTGAAGGAGAAGTGCTTCGGCTCTGGCGGGTCGAAGGTCTGGCCGGTGGCGGGGGAATACATCCGGTTGGAGAGGAGAGACTCCTGCCAGATTGCGGCTTGCTCCGTTCGCACAATCTCGGCCGCCTTCGCCCGCGCTGCTTGGCTGCTGATTGCTGATTGCTGACCGCTGGCCCCCTCCGGCACTTGCGACAGCAGCAGCAACTTCCCACTGCCCCACTTCAGCGCCGTCTCCACTGAGTCGCCGAGACGGACGCGGATTTTGTCATCCACCACGAGGCGGTCCACGACGACTTCGATGGTGTGAGACTGCTTCGGGTCGAGCTTGATGCGGACGTTGGCGGCGAGCTCGACCAGTTCGCCGTCCACGCGGGCACGCACGAAGCCATCGCGGGCGAGGCGTTCGATGACATCGCGGAACTCGCCCTTCTGCTTCTCTACCACCGGCGCGAGCAGCATCACGCGCGTGCGCGGCGGCAGCTTGAGGATGGTGTCCACGATGTCGCTGGTCGTCTGGCGGGAGATGGGCTGGCCGCTCGTGGGACAGTGCGGCTGGCCGACGTGCGCGAAGAGCAGGCGCAGGTAATCGTAAATCTCCGTCGTCGTCGCGATGATGGAGCGCGGGTTCGACCCGGAGCTGCGCTGCTCGATGGCGATGGTCGGGGACAGCCCTTCAATGTAGTCGGCGTCCGGTTTCTGGAGCTGTTCGAGGAACTGCCGTGCGTAGGCGGAGAGGCTTTCCACATACTTGCGCTGGCCCTCGGCGTAAATCGTGTCGAACGCGAGCGAGGACTTGCCCGAGCCGGACAAGCCGGTGAGGACGACGAGCTTGCCGCGTGGAATGGCGAGCGTGACAGCCTTGAGATTATGCTGCCGCGCGCCGCCGATGCGGATGGAGTCGGTTGCCATGCTTGCGGAATTTCGCTTCGCGAGTAAGGGGCGAGCTTAATCAAAGCCCGCGTCCGCTGCCTAGCGCACTCATCGTAAATTCTCCGTGTGGCGTGGACGAAAGGACTTTTGGCGTGACAAGGCAGCGTCCGAACCGCCTAAATGAAGGGAGTCGGAAGGCCGACCCTATCGTCCAGCGGTTAGGACACTGCCCTTTCACGGCGGTGACCGGGGTTCGAATCCCCGTAGGGTCGCCACTTCAATCTCCTCCACTAGCTCCTTCCAAACATTGTCGCAACGCCCCGGCACGCCCCGCGAAAGGCTGGAGGTGCTGCGCTGTTTCTACTCCTCCTTCAACCGGCTGGGGAACTCCGAAGGCCGCCAGCCGGTCCACTTCTTAAACGCGTTAGAGAAGCCGAAGGGATTGTGGTAGCCGACCGCTGTGGCGATGGTTTCCACCTTGTCGTTCGTGGTCGAGAGGAGCTCGGCAGCGCGGCGCATGCGAAGAAAAATCACTTGGTGCATCGGGCTGCGGCCGAGCTGCCGACGACACAGGCGGCGCATATGCTCCGTGCTCATGTGCGCCAGGCGGGCGAGCCGTTCGAGCGTCCATTCCTCGTCGAGGTGCGCGGCGACACTTTCCCAGACGAGCCAGAGCCGGTCTTCGACCTGCCACGGTCGGGCGAAGCGCAGGACGTAGGCGTGAATCAAGTCCGTCCAGTGCTGCAATTCTGGCGGCACAGCCCCGCCCCGCGCTTCGTGGTGCAGCCCAAGCGCGGCGTGGCGGAGCGGTTCGGGGTCGAACTTCGCAAGCACCGGCGAACTGGCGCCGGCGATGGGGCGTTGCTCGGTCGGCTGTTCGTAGCGCACCCAGATGAATTCCCACGGTGCGCCAGGCTCGGCGTAAAAGGCGTTCAAGATGTGCGGTGGCAACAGGCACGCAGTGCCCGCACCGCAGACCTGCCACCGGCCTTCCACCAGCACCCGGCCCCGTCCACCGAAGCACGCGAGGAAGTAAGTGCCACTCTGCTTCGTGCGCACGATGCGAAACGGCGCGACCGCGTGGCAGACGCCGAGATGGGCGATTTGGTGCTGCGCGAGCGTTGAGCAGACCGGCGCGTCTTGGAGCCAACCACGCGTATCGGCGGTGCGGGCGCGCACGACCCATTGGCGGGTTTGCGGCCCGAGTAGGTGCGTTTCGGATAGCTGGGCGTGTGTCTTTGCCATGTTCAAACCGGTGGCTCCGCCGCTACGGTGTCCGCCACGATTGCACGACGCGACAGAAAACTAACCGCCTTCAACTCATGCCCAACCCCTGGACCGGAAAAGGAAATCCCTACACGCGCAAGGAAGTCCGCGACCGCTTGATGTCCACCATCAAGAAGGGCGACGCCATCATCGCTGCCGGCGCGGGCACGGGCATCAGCGCGAAGTTCATCGAGAAGGGCGGGGCCGATCTCCTCATCATCTACAACTCCGGCCGCTTCCGCATGAGCGGCCACGGCTCGACTTGCGGCCTCATGTC